>WRDJ01000194.1 GCA_009783495.1 Clostridiales bacterium
GGAAACGCTGAAAATAAGACAGGCGGCATAGACGACGGCAGCCTTTTCATAGCCGGCCAAGTGCGAAGCCTGCGGCGCCAACAGGACAGCGGTTGTCAGCGCCAACGCGAGCGCGCCCAGCGCCGCGGCCCTCCGCGCGCCGCCATAACGGTAATTATAGACAAACTGGACGCAGCAAAAGAAAACAATTCCCACGGCGTGCTTTTCCGCGATGAGAATGAAAAAATCGGCGCACAGGGTGAGGGCCATGGCCGCCCGCAAGAGCAGCGCGTCGCTTCCACCCAGCGCATATTGGCGATAGGAAAAGGAAAGCACGAACAGGAAGCCGATCAGGATAAAAAACACAATGTTTAATGTTGGCGCCAAGGCGCATCGCCACGCTTTCCGTTTGATTACTTTCGTCCCCGTTTATTATAAAATATTAACGCCGCAAAATCAATTTCCGGTTTTGCGGCGTTGTTTTGAAGTGTATATGTATATGTAATGGAAGGGGGATAAACCTCTCCGCTTGTCAAGCTATGCCGGCCGCGACAAAAAGCCGGTCAGGGTTTATGCTCCTTCCGTTTGCTATTATGCCGGACGGGGCCGCGTTTTATTCACACTGCGGGCAAAACTTTCGCCTGCCGCAGGGACGGGATCTGCCGCACCCTTCCAAGGTATATATTTCCATGAGGGTGGTAATAATATTGTAGCTGGCTTTTTGGATGGTTTGCCTCGCCGGCGGCAAGCGTCGCATAGCCGTGCCGCATGGACAGAAGTCAGAGGCTCGAGGCCGGAAAACGACAGGGCTCTCCGTTAGCACTTTGCGATTCGCTCGTTCATCTCTGTTTTTATTTTTATATCAAAGCAAACGGCAATTCGCCGTTTGCTTCACACGCTGTCCTCTGGTCTCTGTCTGCCCGCCCCTTGCCGCTTGTTAACGAAAGAAGGAAATCTTTCTCATCGCAGCGAATAGAGCATAACTTCCCTAAAAACAAGCGACAGAGGTGTTCACGGTGGCGCTCATCCCCCCGGAGGTCATAGACGAGATCCAAAGCAAGGTGGATATATTGGACCTGGTAAGCCGCTATGTCACCCTTCGGCGCGCCGGTAAGAACTATACCGGCCTCTGCCCCTTCCACAGCGAGGATACGCCTTCTTTCACGGTCACGCCGGAAAAACAGATCTTCTATTGCTTCGGCTGCCAGAAGGGCGGAGGCGCCGTCAGTTTTATTATGGAGATGGAGGGCCTGAGTTATCCCGAAGCCGTGCGTAAGTTGGCGCGCGAGACGGGCGTGGAGATCCCGGAAAAGCTCAGCCCGCAGGCCGCCGCCCAAAGCCGGGAAAAGGAACTTTTGCATAAGATCCATTCCCGGGCCGCCGCTTTTTATGCGCAGACTCTTTCCGCCTCGCCTTGCGCGCGCGCTGCCAGGGAATATCTGAAAAAGAGGGGCATCGGCGAAGATCTGGTCAAAGCCTTCGGCTTGGGCTACGCCCCGGAAGACGACTGGGAGGCTCTGGCCAAACACCTTTCCCAGCAGGGCTTCTGCGCGGCGGAGCTGCAAAAATCCGGCCTTTGCGGCCAAAGCGCCAAAAACGGACGCCTTTACGACAAGTTTCACGGCCGCCTGCTCTTCCCCATCTGCGATCACAAGGGCCAGGTCGTGGCCTTCGGCGGGCGCATTGTCGGCGAGGGTCAGCCCAAATACCTCAATTCGCCGGAAACCCCCATCTATAATAAATCTTCCCACCTCTACGGCCTTTCCGTCGCCCATTCCCATCTGCGCCGGCTGGATGAGGCGCTCATCATGGAAGGCTATATGGACGTTTTGGCGGCGCACCAATTCGGCCTGACCAATGCCGTGGCTTCGCTGGGCACCGCTTTCACCGCCGAACAGGCCCGCCTGCTCAAACGATATACCGCCCGCGCCGTTCTGGCCTATGACGGGGATGCCGCCGGGATCAAGGCCACCCATCGCGCGTTGGAGATTTTGCGGGCGCAGGGCTTTCAGGTGAAGGTGCTTTCGCTGCCCAGCGGTTTGGACCCGGACGACTTCCTGCGCCAAAAGGGGCGCAACGGCTGGGAGGAATTCACACCCCAAGGCGCGCTGGAATATCTTTTGGATCAGGCCCTGCGCCTCCACGACAGCGGCAGCGCCGCCGGCAAGGGCGCGGTCGTCAAAGCTTTGCTGCCGGCGATCTCCCAAAGCAAGAGCGAGGTAGAGCGGGACAGCTTTATCCGCCTGCTGGCCGGGAAGCTTTCCGTTCCCGCGGAAACCGTCTATGCCGATTTGCGCAAAAGCGGGCTGGCTTTGGCCGTGCCCAAGCCGCCGCCCTCCCCCGCCATCACCCCGCCCACTCAGGGGAAAACCGGTTCAGCCGCCCATCTGCTGAAACTCGCTTTGGAAGATGAAGCGATTTTTCGCCTGGTGGAAGAGGAACTGGGGCTGGATTTCTGGCCGCAGCCGCAGGAAAGAGACTTGGCCTTTCTGACAAAAAGCCTGATAGAAAGCTATACATGGCAGCCTTCAACATTGTTGTCCCGAATTGATGATAAAAATGAAGGGTTACGGGGTTTTTTGTTGAAACTACTAACTAAGGAATCCCCCGACGAGAAGCGGGAGCAGATCGCCAAAGACTATATCGCCGGTTTCCGCGCCGCGCAACTGGAAGCGCGCATGAAAGAGGTCAGGGCAAAGCTGGCCGGCATAGAGGCAAACGACGGGGAAATGCAGCTTTTGATGCGGGAAATGAGCAATCTGGCCAAAAAGCTGCAAGCCATAAAGGCGAAGAATTGAAAGAGAGGTTTATTCCAAGGTGGAACATACCAGGTCTGAGATCATCAAAAACTTTATAGAAACGGCCAAAAGCCGCGGCGTCATCTCCTATCCCGAGATCATGGACGCTTTGAGCGAGATTGAGCTGACCCCCGAGCAGATAGACGACGTCTATGA
>WRDJ01000195.1 GCA_009783495.1 Clostridiales bacterium
CTGGCAGCGGGAGATCGAAAGGCGCGCCTTCGAGCAGGCGGGCGGCGCATATGCCCTGCCGGTGCAGAAACTCACGGATTTTTTGTCCGACAAAATTTCGGCCCCGCCCGGCGACGCTTTCAAGCCCCTGAGCCCGGCCGCCGTTCCGGCCGACCTGCGCGCGATTTTGCCCGCGCCGCTGGCGGAGGAAATCGCCGCGGCTCTGCGCGAATGGTCGGAAAAATTCGCCCTCTTCAACGTGAATGACGCCTGGCTGGCGGGAGTGGAAACCCGCACTTCCTCTCCGGTGCGCATACTGAGGAACGGCGGCATGGAAGCCGTGGATACCTCCGGTCTGTTTCCGGCGGGGGAGGGCTCAGGTTATGCCGGCGGCATCATTAGTTCGGCGGTGGACGGCCTGCGCTCGGCGGCGGCCATCATCAGCCGCTATAGCTTGCCGGCGGTGGAATTTCCGGCCAATATATTATTGAAATAGTTCGCCGGAATAATAAACTGAAAAAACTATTTTGCGCATTTGGGGGTGACGGCATTGACTCATATATATGTAATGGCATATGACCATCCTTTGCCGAAAATCAAGACAATAACGTATGATTGTAGTGCTCCTGAAGTTTGCTTATGGTTATCGGCAGGTTTTTCAGTTAGTGAAGGAAACTATGCGGATTACAGCAATTCTCGTGATGCCATAAATCTGGCCGCTAAAAAATATTTATATGAGTTTTCTATACACAAATGCGATCAATGCATGGAGGATTTCCGGCATTATTTGACCGGGAATATGAGGGATAACACCGAACTTGAAATATGGAGCATATGGTTAGGCAATGATTTCACAAAGCATGATAAGCATAAATTCCCGGTAAAAAATATTCGCTTTGAGGATATTACGGTGGATTATGACTGGTATCGGGAAGAACTCTATGTTCACTATATTCCGCAACGAAGAAAAGCATCCGTTGGAACATTGAGCAACGACGACCTCTCATTTATTGAAAAAAATTATGGTGTATGCCTTGTAATAAGAAAATAGTTAGCATCACGCTCGCGGCCTAACCGCTGATGCACAAGGAGGAAAATCAATGGGCAAATATTTTGGCACCGACGGGGTGCGGGGAGAAGCCAATGCGCAGCTCACGCCGGAACTGGCTTTCGATATGGGGCGGGCCGCGGCCGCGCTTTTATTAAAACAGCGCGGTGCGAAACCCGAGGGCCGGGCCAAGATCGCGGTGGGCCGGGATACCCGCCTTTCCGGGGATATGCTGGAAGCCGCCTTTTCCGCCGGGGTCTGCTCGGCCGGGGCGAACGTGCTGCTTTTGGGCGTCATTCCCACTCCCGGGGTGGCCGTTTTGTGCCGCCGTTTGCGGGCCGGCTTCGGCGTGGTCATTTCCGCCTCGCATAACCGCTTCAGCGATAACGGCATAAAATTTTTCTCCGCCGACGGCGACAAACTGCCCGATAACCTGGAAGAAGAGATGGAGGCGCTTCTGGAAAACAAAAAGGCGCTCCCACGCGCGCGCGGCGCCGCCTTGGGACGCATCGAACACTTTCCCGACGCCCTTTCACAATACGCCGAACATTTGCGCGAACACCTGCCCCGATCCCTCTCCGGCCTGAAAATCGTGCTCGATGCGGCCAACGGCGCAGCCTCCGCTCTGGGCGTTGAGTTGCTGAGCGGCCTGGGCGCGCAGGTTATACCCCTCTTTTGCCGGCCGGACGGTTTGAATATCAACGACGGCTGCGGCAGCACGCACCCGGAAACGCTGCGGCAAACCGTGGTGCAGGAAAACGCCCACCTGGGCCTGGCGCTGGACGGCGACGCCGACAGGCTGATCGCCGTGGATGAAAAAGGGCAGATCGTTGACGGCGACCAGATTTTGGCCGTTTGCGCCGCGCATCTGCAAAAAGAGGGGAAGCTTGAAGGCGGCAAGATTGTGGCTACCGTGATGTCAAATATGGGTTTGCGCAGGGCAATGGAAGATATCGGAGTGGAGCTTCTGGAAACCAAGGTGGGCGACCGCCATGTTTTGCAGAAGATGCGGGAATCCGGCGCGGTTTTGGGCGGGGAGCAGTCCGGCCACATCATTTTCTCCCGCTTCAACAGCACCGGCGACGGTCTGGCCACCGCACTCTATCTTCTTAACGTCATGATGGAGAGTGGGCAGCCTTTAAGCGAACTGGCGCAAATCATGCGCAAAATGCCGCAGGAAATGCTCAATGTGCCGGTGAGAAGCAAAGAGGACTGGCAGAAAGATTATAGTATTATGGAAATCGTCTGGCATGCGGAGCGGCAGCTGGCCGGACGAGGGCGGGTTTTGGTGCGTCTTTCCGGCACCGAGCCTCTTTACCGCGTCATGGCGGAGGGCGAAGACCGGGAGGAATTGCGGCGCCTGACGGAGCGCATCGCGGAACAAATCAAGGCCAAGTTGGGTTAGTTCGCCGCGCTTTGCTCTGTTTGCCGCTTTTAGTTCCTCGTTTACTACGCTCAGGGACACGGTGAAACGCGGGAGATTGACGCTTTATGAAAGGAACGGCAAATGAAATTTTTCACCTTGTTTTTAAGCGTAGTGCTGCTTAATTTGTTTGCTGTCATCACGATTTTATTACGCCCGAAAATATTCAAAGTTAAAATATACAAGCCTATGCTCTGGAATTTTAAACTTTCAATTTTACCGTTAATAATTTTGATTTTGAATATCGCGGTGTTTATTATATTATCGGCTATTGGCGCGTACTTAAAAATGCCGGCCTTCTTATTAGCGGCGCGCATCTTGTTCTTTATCGGCTTGGCGGGTTGGCTATTATTTCTTCCCAATTCAGGGTATTTAATAACGGAGCTTAACCTTAACCATAGGAATAATGATGAAAAGGAAGTTCCCATTTGGTATGATATTGTGTCAATCCTTGCTTTTGCTTTGTCGGGGATAATGA
>WRDJ01000196.1 GCA_009783495.1 Clostridiales bacterium
ACGGACGCAAAAAAACTGGTTTTCATTCCCCCACCTCCCTACATCAGACCGACAATGATTTGGGAGATTATTAACAGCGCTGCCGCCGCGCCCCCAAATATCTTGATGAACCACGCTTTATACGCCGCCTTGTCCAGCGGCAGGTCGCCGACAAATTTGCCCGTCTGCCCGTTCATGGCGAAAACGAAATTACGGCTTTCCCAGCTGGTGCTGAGCAGCCAGACAGGAAACAGGGCGTAGCGCACACCGCCGCTTTTCAGCCGAATACTGGTGCTCCTGGGCGTGACCGTGCTGTAGCCGGTCACCGTGCCGGCGAAGGCGGAGGCAGTGCTGTTTTTGATGCGCTCATTGGCCCGGGCGGTGCTCTTTTCCGCGTCAACATCATATTTATTGGCGAAATAGCCGGCCAGGTAAGCGACTTTAAAATCAACCGCTTCTGTCATGGTAAAGGGCTCGATGGACTCCATCAGGGTATCGTCCATGGCTTTCGAGCCGTCCACCGGAACGTGGCTGAACCCGATGCCCCCCTCGCGAACGACACGGAATACGGAAGTTTCCGAATAATTATAATTTTTGTCGCTCCAATTGCGAATCTTAGTCGCGCTGTATTCAATATTGGCGTCCGCTTCGGCGTCGAAGAGCCAGAAGGGGACATAGATCCCCTTGACCTCGTCGAGGTGGTTTTGGTCCTGGAAGACCTTGGGGAGCAGCCTTTTCCCCAAGTAATGTTTTTGCAGCGCTTCCAGCGCCACATCCTTGCCGAGCTTGAAGGGTATCAGCATATCAGGGCGCAGGGTCCCGGCAAACTTGGAGGTCAAGACAACGGGATTACCGCAAAAAGGGCAGGAAGTCGCGCCCAGCGTTTCATCACCAACTATTTCCCCACCGCAGGACTTGCAGGAATAGACCGCCAGGCCCTGCTGCTCGCCCTCGCTCCATTCACCGCCCTCATACCCCCAATTGATGGATTCCGATTCCTGGTTTTGCGCCAGTTCCTCGTCCATCGTCTTCAGGGCTTCCACGTCCATCACGGAATCACAGTACGGGCAGGTCATCTCCTGCGTTCCCGGATTGAATTGAATAGCCCCGCCGCAATTCGGGCATTTAAATTCCTGTATAGCCATCTATCCATCCCCCCTCATAAACGGTAAACCGCTCACTTTTTCAGGTCTCCATCGTCGAACGGATCGCCACACTCAGGGCAGAATTTCGGCGGGTGCGCCGTATCTTCCGGTTCCCAGCCGCACTTGTCGCACTTGTACTGCGGGATGCCCGCCGGCTTCGGCTTGCCGCACTGGGCGCAGAACTTGCCCTTATTCACCGTGCCACAGGCGCAAGCCCAACTGTCCGCCACCGGCTGCGGCTGGCCGCATTCCGCACAGAATTTCCCGGTGTTCCCGCTGTGCCCGCCGGAGCAAGTCCAGCCAGGCGACCCGCCGGGTGCGGGCGGCAGAACCGGCTGACCCGCCTGACCGAAACCGCCATTGGGGGCGACGCCGTACTGATTTGGCGGAACTTGCCCCTGTCCGCCCAGGGCAAACAGATTTTGCGCATTCATGCCACCCGCCTGCTGGGCCATTCCGAGCCCCATAAAGCCCATCATCGCGCCGCCCTCGTTATTGGCCGCCGCTTTCATCGCATCGGCCTGAGCGCCGACAAGCGTGGCCGCCGCCATTGTCGGATCGCGCATGACCGCGCTCTTTTGCAGATTTTTAATCATCTGCTCGTCTTCCTCGCTCGCTTTAACCGAGGAAACGCCGAACGAAACAATCTCCAATCCGCGCAGGTCGCGCCACTTGGCGGACAACACCTCGTTCAGCGCCTGGGCCAGTTCCATCGTGCGACCCGGCAGCGCGGAATAGCGGATGCCCATTTCAGAAATTTTAGCAAACGCGGGCTGAAGCGCCGTCATCAGTTCACTTTTGAGCTGCCCCTCAATCGTGCCGCGGGCATAGCTGGCGGTAATGTTGCCGCATACGTTGGTGTAGAACAGAATTGGATTCGTTATTTTGTAGCTATACTCACCGAAGCAGCGTATCGCTATGTCTATATCCAAACCGATGTTCTTGTCCACCACGCGAAAGGGAACCGGATTCGGCGTGCCGTACTTGTTGCCGAGCAGCTCTTTGGTATTGAAATAGTAAACCCGCGTGTCTTTTCCTGGTGAACCGCCAAACTTGAACCGCTCCCAGACGTTTTTCAGGGAAGCCTTGGCGCTCTCTTCCAAGTTTTCACCCGTAAACAGCGATGGTTCGCCGCCCGCTTCGAATATATAAGCCCCGGGCTCCGCGCAAAAATCCAAGACCTTTCCTTGCTCAACAATAAGCATGCTCTGCCCGTCCGCCACCGCGATAACTGAGCCGTTGGTGATGATGTTATCCTCACCCTTGGTGTTCGACGAACGCCCGGTAACGCGCTTCTGGCCCTTGCTGACCAAGACATCTTCTGGCAGGGCCTCGCAGTAGAAATATTCTTTCCACTGATCGGCCAAGACGCCGCCCAAGGCGCCCGTGGCCGCGCCCATGACCGAATCCAGGGCTGCTTTCGCATCCGCGGCCGCTTTAAAGAGTCCCATCCTTATCTCCTCCTCTATATGCTCTATTGATTGTGAAGAGTTATGAGCCGCCCCGCCCGCTTGAAAGCGGTGCCGCCTCGTTCGGCCTTTGCCTCCGGCCACGCCGGAAGGCTGTATACCCTGGCGTAATCATCTTCCGGTTTGAGGTGAACAGTCACGCCCGGGCTATCTCTGAAAATCTTATTTTCAAAATTATTACAATCATTTCTTATAGCTGTTTTATAGCTGAAAAACCTGGACCGGTCAAGGAGAAAAGAGCTCTGGGGAAACCCCGGCTTGCCAACCTCAACGCCATAATATATATTACCCCTGAATTTTTGAGACTCTCGCCCCGGGGGCGC
>WRDJ01000197.1 GCA_009783495.1 Clostridiales bacterium
AACAGGGCAACAGCATTTACTTTTGACATGCCTTGCGCAGTGTTTTAAAAATTTGTGCCGTACCTTTTGCCTTGCCGCCCGCTCAGACATGCACATTTTTCTTGGCGCTTCACCTTATTTTGATTGCGCTTACTGCGCGCTTGCCACGCTTCGCTGGGGGTGCGGCAACTACCCGATTAACTAAAAAGTAAATGCTGTTGCACTGGTAAAACAATGCGGCCGCTACTTATCATCTCTTTCGCGGATAATCATCCTTATCGGCGTGCCTTCTAGCCCGAAGGTTTCGCGCAGCCTGTTTTCGAGGTAGCGCTGGTAGGAAAAGTGAAATAGCTTTGCGGAGTTTACAAAACACACAAATGTCGGCGGCTTGGTCGACGCCTGGGTAATATAGTAGATTTTAAGCCGCTTGCCTTTGTCAGACGGCGGTTGCACCCGCGCCGTGGCGTGGCCGAGCAGGTCGTTGAGCATCCCGGTGGATATCCGCATGGCGTTTTGTTGCGCCACATAAACGATCAGCTCAAAGAGGTTTTTAATCCGCTGGCCGGTTTTGGCTGAGATAAAAATAAATGGCGCATAGCTCATAAAAGAGAAGGCTTCCTCGAGTTCACCGCGCATTTTTTGCATGGTTTTGTCGTCTTTTTCCACCGCGTCCCACTTATTCACCGCGATGACGCAGCCCTTGCCCTGCTCGTGGGCATAGCCCGCTATCTTGGAGTCCTGTTCGGTAAATCCGATGGAGGCGTCAATCATAATGACGCACACGTCGCAGCGGTCTACTGCCATCCAGGAGCGCAGGACGCTGTATCGTTCGATGGATTCCTCCACCTTGGATTTGCGGCGGATTCCGGCGGTGTCGATAAGCACAAATCTGCCCTTATCATTTTCGATGATGGTATCGGTGGCGTCCCGGGTGGTTCCGGGGACGTCGGATACGATCATCCGCTCCTCCCCGGCGATTTTATTCACAAGTGAGGATTTGCCGACGTTTGGCTTGCCGATGATGGCGACTTTTATATATTCTTCGCCGTAATCGTCGGCCGCCTCAAAGTCAAGATGCTCAAAGACCGCGTCTAGGAGGTCGCCGGTGCCAAGCCCGTGAAGTGAGGAGACCTCTATCGGGTCGCCAAGCCCCAGATTGTAAAATTCGTAGAATTCAGGCGGGGGATCGCCGATCGTATCGCACTTGTTGACGCACAGGACGATGGGCTTTCCGCTTTTTTGCAGCATGGCGGCCACGTCCTGGTCGGTGGCGGTCACGCCTGCGCGCACGTCGGCTATCATGATGATGGCGTCGGCGCTCTCAATGGCGACTTCTGCCTGTCGGCGCATCATCGCGAGCATCTCGGTGCCGCCATAAGGCTCTATGCCGCCGGTATCCACCAGCATAAACTCTTTGGCACGCCACTCGCACGGGTAATAAAGCCGGTCGCGGGTAACGCCGGGGGTATCCTCAACGATGGCGAGCCGCCGCCCGATGAGCTTATTAAAAAGGGTGCTTTTGCCCACGTTGGGCCGGCCAACTATGGCGACAACCGGTTTTGACAAGAAGGTCACTCCTTAGTTATGTTGCTTCACGCCGCACATCCGAAAATATCCGGGATATCGGCAAAAACCGTTACTTCCCGGTCTTTTCTTCTCATGCTCTCTAAGCCTCCATGCACGCGCAAACAAAGCCATTCTACAATGACTACACATTGCGTGTCAATATATTTTTTGCTGAAATATCTTCATCACCGGCCGAAATAGTATACTGTAGAAGTTATTTCAGGACACTTACTGTTCACAAGGGAGGGCCGTTGTTTTGAATAAATCTGACGCTGACGATATTCTCGCGACTCAAAGCGGAGAAGCTGTGGAAGATACCGCAGACGCCGCAGAACCGGCGGGCGCGGAGCAGGAAGAGGCTGATCTTATGGATCTTATCGATAGCATTGAGGATTTAGGCCGGGAAATCCCTGAAGATTCTGAATTGCCGGAGGATCTGCCAGTCTCCGGGGAAGAATCCTCCGCCGAGGAACAGCCCGCTCCCGAAGATCAACCCGGCGAGCTTGATGTTGACACTGAAAAGAAAGGCCTGCGCGGGATTTTAGCCCGCTTGCTTTCCATGCGGTTTGCGCCGGTCAAGCGAAAAGGCGGCGTGAAAAAAGAGACGGAACCAGCAAAGAAATCAGAAACTGAATCAATTGCGGAAGCAGAAGCGGAACAAAAAAAACAGAAGGAAATAAATCCACAACGAAAAGGCAAGGCAGAAAAAGGGCAGGCTGCGGCACAGGAACCGCCTGACAGCGATAATTCCGATGGTAGCCTTATAGACCCTGATCAGGAAGGTGAAGGCAAGGCGCCCGCGCCACCTGCCAAGCCGGCGCTTATGCGGCGCCCAAAAAAGAAAGTCACTCAACAGGGTACACCCGGTCAACAGGACGCCTCCGGCAAGAAAGTCAGAATGAGGATCGCCAAACCAGGCGAAAGCAAGTCTGCCGGATCAAAAGGCAAAAAAACGGTTGTCATCGCGTCTGCGGCGGCATTTGCAGTCGGCGTGGCGGCAGCTTTCATGCTGATTCTCCTCTCCGGCAGCGATCCATCCGCGGAAGATATCATCCTAAAGGCGCACAGCTACGCAGAAAGCGGGCGCTATTCCCTGGCAGTAAAGGAGTACGGTAAGCTTGTTGAGGATGAGGATTTTCAGGCAGATGCGTATCTTGGTATCGCGGAAGCTCTGGTTTTTAAAGGCGACGAGGAAGGCGCTATCTTAAATCTTGAAACCGGCTACAGCATAACTGAAGATAAAAGGCTCGAAGATATGCTGCATCAGCTAAGAGAAAAGATAAAAGAAGATGTAATAGACGAGGCGGCGGATGATACAGACGAAGCGGCAGAAGATACGGCCGGTGATGCAAGCGATG
>WRDJ01000198.1 GCA_009783495.1 Clostridiales bacterium
CCGTGGCAAAGAGGATACGCTCGGCCGGCCAACGCGAACAGGCCTCGCGGAAATCCTCCTCCGGGATGCGGCCGACGGAAAAGGAAACGTCCATATAGACATTGGGAAACCGCGGCAGGCATTCCGCCGCTTCCCGCCACATCTTGTAACCGCCCAGATGGGCGGCGATGATGAGCGCCTCGGGATAGCGGCGGGCCACCTCGGCGATTTTATGCGGTTCGGCGTGCCAGGGCGCGCTGAAGCCTTCATCCATGCCGGCATGAAAAAGCAGGGGCAGGCCGTGGCGGAAAATTTCCTCATAAAGGGGAAATATTTTTTCGTCGTTGACGTGAAAAGACTGATATTCGGGATGCAGTTTGACGCCGAAGAGGCCCGATTCTTTGGCCGCGCGCAGTTGTTCCCTGAAATCGGCGTTTTGCGGGTGAACGCTGCCGAAGGAATAGATGTGCCTGACCGGATCCTGAATGGAGGCGGCGAAGCGGTTGACCGAGGCCGTTTGCTTGGGGTTTGTGGCGATTGGCAACACCACATAACCGCCGCAGCCCTCCGCCCTTTCCCTTTCATCCAGCCCGGCCGCCGTGCCGTCGTGGTAATAGGGCAGGTCGGATTCCTGTGCGAGGGCGGTCATGGCGCGTTCCGCGATGGAGTCGGGAAAGCAATGCGTGTGAAAATCAAGGATAAGCACTTTTATTGCCCCAGAGGAGGGCTTTTTTCAAAGTCCCAAACTTTGCTAATAACTTCGGCGGCTTTATCCAGCCAATTTCCCTCGAATTTTTCGATCTCGCCGGAATCGCAAAGCGCCGCAAGCTTGGTGTCAATGGGGATCTTGCCCAAGGTGGACAGCTGATATTGCGAGGATATTTCGTCAATATGGCTTTCGCCGAAGAGTTTGATTTGCTTGCCGCAGTCGGGGCAATCGAGATAGCTCATGTTTTCCACAATGCCGATGACCGGTATATCCATAATTTCCGCCATTTTCACCGCTTTGGAAACGACCATGGAGACAAGCTCCTGCGGCGAGGCAACAACGATGATGCCGGCGATGGGCAAGACCTGAAAGACTGTCAAGGGGACGTCGCCCGTGCCGGGAGGCATATCCACGAACATAAAATCAACATCGCGCCAGACGACTTCTGTCCAGAATTGCTTGAGGGCGCTGTTCATCACCGAGCCCCGCCACAAAACAGGGTCGGTTTCGTTATCCAGGATCATGTTGACCGACATCATCTGTATGCCGCTTTCGGATTTGCCCGGAACGATGCCGAACTGGTTATAAATGGCCTTGTCCTTGACGCCGAACATTCTGGGGATGGAGGGGCCGGTGAAATCCGCGTCAATGATGGAGACCTGATAACCCTTCCTTTTCATCAAAACCGACATCATGGCGGTGACGAGGGATTTTCCCACCCCGCCTTTGCCGCTCACGACCGCGATCACACTTTTGACAAAGCTGAAATGGTTGGGGTTGTCTATGCGCAGTTTCCGCAGTTGCTTTATTTCCTCCGCCCGCTTTGCTTCCTTTTCTTCCTCGGTCAGCTCCGGCTCCGCGGCCTGCTCCTGATCCTCCGTTTGCTCCTGTTCCACAGCTTGTTCCAGCTCCGCAGCTTGTTCTTGTTCTAACCCTCCGCCCGCAAGGCCGTTTTTGAGGTCTTCGCTCACTTTTAATCAATCCTCCTGCAATTTATTGTCATTTATTATAACAAAAAAGCCGCCATGTGTCAAAGAAAAGTGTAAAAATTTTTAATAATAACTGCTAAAATATTTTTATAATAAAACGCGATAAATATGTAAAAAAATTGTAGAAATTCAAACATTTCAGTGTTATAATAACTGTGTCTAATTTGTTATAATCAACTTAACAGACCCGCGTTTTCCGAAGGAGCCGATGCCGTTGGATAAAAACACCCAAAAAAAACAGGAACGTTTTTCCATGCGCCCGCTCATCCTGCTGACCGGACTGCTTCTGTTGGCCTTTTTGTTGTTTTCATTGTATACGGTCTATGAGGAAGCGCCGCCCATGATCACCTTGATTTCTGTCGGGGCTTCGCTCCTGCTCTTATTGACCTTCATTCTCCTTTGCCTGGTGGAATGGCGGGCCGTGCCTCTCCTGAAATATCCCGGCGAAGAGGACGACAAATTATGTCAGGCCGAGGCTTCCCTGAAAAGACAGCTGGAAGCACAAAAATTGATGACGGGCATTTCCCGGGCCTTTAGTGCGCAAGAGGATATGAACGCCGTGATTGACGGCGCCCTGAAAACGGCCGGTCAATTCAGCGGGGCCGGCCATATCCTGATCGCGAAATATCATGAGGGGCAAAACGAACTTGAGTGTCTTTATGAGTGGTGCGACGAAGAGGCCCGTCCCTTCAACGGCAAAGCGCGGCGCTGGCCCTTAACGCCGGAAATGCGGGCTTATGAGAATTCTTCCGGGCAAGGTTATGCCGCCGTCAACGACTTCGATTATACCGCGCATCCCGATTTTTCCCCGGTGAAGGATTATCAAATGCGCGCCTTCCTCGGCCACGCCATCGAAATCGGCGGAAAAACCTGGGGCGTTCTGGGTTTTATCCACAACGAAGCCCCGCACGAATGGACGGAAAGCGAGATATATCTGGCGCGGCATTTGAGCGGCCTACTGAGCGGGGCGCTCGCACGCCAGCAATTGGAGCAAGACCTGCTGAAAGCCAAAGAGGCGGTCGAACAGAGCGGGCGCTCCAAGGGCGACTTCCTGTCGCGCATGAGCCACGAGATCAGGACGCCTATGAACGCCATCATCGGCATGACCGGCATCGCCAAAAACAGTAAAAGCGCGGAGAAAAAGGCCTATTGCTTAGATAAGATTGACGAAGCCTCCAAGCATTTGCTGGGCGTCATCAACGATATTCTTGATATGTCGAAAATC
>WRDJ01000199.1 GCA_009783495.1 Clostridiales bacterium
CGCGCCGCCCCAGATAGCCAAGGTAAACGCCGCTTTCCGCGCAGGAAAGCTCGATGGGCAGCGGGCCGTTCAGTTCCTCCAGCTTATAAATGAAGGTATGCTTTTCCGTGCAGCAAACGCCGGCCACTTCGATATAAAGGTGTTTTTTGCCGGAAAGGCGGCAAGAGAAAAACTCGTTGCCACGGTGGCAGCGGATGACCTTGCCTTGCGGGTTGTGCAGCTCGAAGCGGGAAATGGCGCGGTAAAGAATCTGTCCTTCGCAGCTTGGGCAGGGCGCCACCAGCAATAATTCGGGATACAAAACCATTTTCACACCTCCTGCCCGCGCGTCTCTGATATTACGCCGCGCATGGCCGTGACCTCGCCCCCGCGCAGAAAAAGCCGGCACAAACGCGACGAGGCGGAAGCACAGCGCAAGGCCGCTTCCACGACGTCCCCGCAGGCCGCGCCGCTGCCGCGCAGATCAACGGCGGTGAGATGCATGCTGATCCTTCCTATTATGGGCAGTTTGCGGTTTTTATACACCAAATAATGCTGCGGCCGCCGCAGCAAACGGCGCGCGGTCTCTTGAACAAAACGACGAAAAGCATGCGCGAGGCTTTGCGGCCTGGTCTGCGGTTCCAGCGCGAAACCGTCGGCATATCCGATGGCAACCACGCCCGTGGGCATATCCTTTTTGGCCCGGAATTCCGCGCCGTAACCGATTGCCTCACCCTTTTTCAGCATATGCGTTTTAATGATTTTTGCTTTGCAGCTCCAGGGGTCTTTCAGCCGCCAGCCGGAAGGCAGGGGGCAAGGCGCCCGCCCGAAAAGCAGCGTGCCAACCCTCACCATGTCGAAGGAGCAATCCGGCAGGGTGAGCAGGGCTGCGGAATTGGCCAGATGCGCCAAGCCGTAAGGGATGCCCCGTTCTTTGAGCCGCCGCAAAAATTGCGAGAAGATCTCTTTTTGCCGCAGGGCGGCGCGCTTGTTCTTGCCCGCCGCCGTCGCCAGATGGGAATAAACGCCGGAGAGTTCCACGCCTTCCAACTCCCGCGCCAAGGCGGCCAGCGCCAGACCCTCTTCCGGCAGGCAGCCCAGGCGGTTCATGCCCGTCTCGAGCGCCAGATGAAAGGGATGCGGCCCGCCGGGTTGCCCGTTTAAGGCACGCAAGGCCACTTCGTTGTCAATGCTCGGCATGAGCTTGTGCCGCGCATAAAAAGGCATTTCTTCGGCAAAGGCCGCGGATAAAACCAAAGCCGGGGCCGTGATGCCGCTTATGCGCAGCTCCAGCCCTTCCTCCAAGGTCGTGACGGCCAACATGTCGGCGCAGGCGGCCAGCGCCTGTGCCGTTTCCGGCGCGCCGAAGCCATATGCGTCGGCCTTGAGCACCGCCATGAGCGCGCAGCCCAGCGGCAGGCGCCGGCGCACCTCCAGCGCATTGGCTTCTATGGCGTCCAGATCAACCTCGATCCATCTTTGCAGAAACAAAGGTCTTTGCATGATCCTCCTTTGAAACAAGGCGCCGTCCGGCGCAAAACGCTGCTTTTCATAAGGGTTTCTCCTTTTTTCGCCCGTTCCCTGCCGAAACAGAGGGCAAGAAGCAAGAAAACAGAGACAAGAAAACGGCCGCGCCGATGATGCGGCGCCGGGATGCGGTGTTTATATTGCGGCGAGCCCCAGCGTCTTATATATATGTTCCGCCGCCTTCTCCCGCGGCAACTCTTTCCCGCTGAAAATCTCAAACGAGAGTATCGCCTGCCAGACCAGCATGGGCAGCCCGTTGCAGACCGAAAGCCCCAATTCCGCGGCCTGCCGCAGCAGCCGGCTTTGCGGCGGATGATAAAGCAGGTCGAAAACCGCGGCCCGGCTTCCCCGCAAAAAACTCAGGTCATCCCACTCCGAATGCCCCTCCATGCCCAAGGGCGTGGCGTTGATGATGAGATGGGCTTCCCGGCAGGGGGCGGCGAGAGACCTCGCATCCCAAGGCCGGGGAAAAACGCCCTCCCCCAAGATTCCTGCTATCCGCTGCGCCTGCGGCGCTTCCATGGAAAAAACATCAATTCTCTCCGCCCCGGCCGCTTGGGCCGCCGCGGCCACGGCCGCCGCCGCCCCGCCCGCGCCGAGAATGGCCAGTTTTTTGCCCGCCACAGGCACGCCTTGCGCGGCCGCGGAAAGCACAAAGCCCTCCCCATCCGTATTATAACCGATTAAGCTGCCGTTTTCATTTTTCACCGTGTTCACGGCTCCGATCTGCCCGGCCAAACCCCGCAGGCCGTTCAGCAGGGGCAGAACCGACTGTTTATGCGGCATGGTGACGTTGAACCCGGCCAGCCCCGCTTGCCGGAATTGCGCCAGCTTGTGCGGCAGGTTTTCCGGGGAGGCGTTGAATGTTCGATAGCCGAAATCCAGCCCGGCCAAGCTGTTCAAAGCGGCGTGGATGCGCGGCGAGAGGCTGTGGCAGACCGGCTGCCCGAGCACTCCGAGCCGACGGCCCGGCGCGGGCCCGCTGCAAGCGGCCAGCAAAAGCAAGAGCCCCTGTTCAGGCGGGCCGTCGTTTTCCACTCGTTCGTCGCAATATTTCAAATATAGAGGGCGTCTTTCGGCATAGAGGGCCTCCATCCTGCCCGTTCCCCCCGCCAGAAGAGGCCTTTCGGAAATATCGGTGCGGGCGGCCAGCATCGGCAAGGATACGTCGAGGAAAAATATCCGTCCGTTCGCCGCCAATTGCTCCATGTTCAAAGGATTCAGCACCGCGCCTCCGCCTGTGGAAATGACGGCGTTTTGCCCCGACGCCGCCTGCCCGATACACTCCGCCTCCAGGCGGCGGAAAAAGGCCTCGCCGCGTACGGCGAAAATTTCCCGCACCGTCATGCCGCACTTTGCCCGCAGCATTTCGTCGGTATCAAAA
>WRDJ01000200.1 GCA_009783495.1 Clostridiales bacterium
CGCCGGTTTTTTTCCGCCAATACTGCGTCATTGCTCCTTGGCATAGTCCTGCTATGCCATCGCCGCTCTTTCTTGTCTGGCGAAAAAAAACATATCGGAATCTGCACTATTCGAAGATGCCAAACAGGCTCTTATGTAAATACTGTTTGCGGCGGTCTGTAAAGCATTGATTTTGCTGGGGTTTTCGCTAAATGCCGCAACAACGCTTACACCAAAAGGAAAAGTCCAGCAATATGTCATGATAGCGGGTTTTTTTGCGCCGGTTACCTGTCAGATCTGGCTGTCGTCTATCTCGTCCAAAATGCGGCGGCGGCCAGCCAAGGCCCGTATCTCCCCTCGTTCCTCCTCAATCATGGCGGGATCAAGTTCGGCCAGCACCAGCCCCTCGCTATCCCTCAAAGAGCCGAGAATCTCTCCCCGGGGCGAAATGATCATGGATTCCCCGTGATAATCCAGGCCGTCCAGGCCGGCGCGGTTGGCCGCCAGCACGAAACAGCCGTTTTCGACGGCCCGGGCCGTGCAGAGCGCACGCCAGGCGGCCTCACGGGTTCTGGGCCACTGCGCGGGAACGACCAGCATCTTGGCCCCGCGCAAAACCAGGTTGCGGCAAAACTCGGGGAAGCGCACGTCATAGCAGAGGATCATCCCGGCTTTGAGCCAGGGCGTTTCCGCCAGAACCCAGCGGTCGCCCGCCGCGAAATAATCATGCTCACGCAGGCCTGTCTGGAAAAGATGGGCCTTGCGGTATTTGGCGACGATCTCGCCCTTAGCGTCAATGGCCACGGATGTGTTATAAAATTTGCCGTCCTTTTTTTCCGCTATGGAGCCGCCGAAGATGAAGAGGCCCAGCTTGGCCGCGGCCTCGCGCAGCAGGGAAACGCTGGCGCCGCTGAGCGTCTCGGCCAGACGCGGCAGCTCCGGCAAGAGATAGCCGCAGTTCCAAAGCTCCGGCAGCACGGCAATATTTGCGCCTTGCGCCGCCGCTTCCTCCAGATGGCGCCGGGCCAGATTGCGGTTATGCTCCGCTTCTCCCCGGCGGATATTAAGTTGCAGCAAGGCGGCTTTCATTCGGTTTCCTCCTTCGCTCTCTTCGCTTTGCGGGCTGCCCGCTGTTTTTAGTTCCTCGTTGGTGCTTGGCAGAGCAGTGTTCACGTATTACAAAAGCTCGTTATCTTGCATGAAATTCATCAAAAAGCCCAGGGCGCGCTCCGCGAGGAGGGCGTTTTTTTCTTTCTTATGGAGCACCCGCTGCGCAAGGGGCGGCAGCAGCCCGAAGGTGACGTTCATGGGCTGAAAATCGCGGTTGGGCGTGGTTATATAGCGCAGAAGGGCGCCCAGAGCCGTTTGCGCGGGGAAAACCAACGGCTCTTCGTTTCGTGCCAGCCTGGCCCCGTTGATGCCTGCGGCCAGGCCGCAGGCGGCGGATTCCACATAGCCCTCCACGCCGGTGAGCTGCCCGGCGAAGAGCAGACTGTCCCGTCCTTTGAAGCGCAGGTCGGGGCGCAGCAGGCGGCTTGAGTCAATATAAGTGTTGCGATGCATTGCGCCGTAGCGCAAAAACTCTGCTTGCGTGAGGCCGGGGATGAGGCGGAAAACCCGCTCCTGCTCCGCCCTTTTCAGCCTGGTCTGAAACCCCACCAGGTTGAACATGGAGCCCTGGGCGTCCTCCCGCCGCAGTTGCGCCACGGCATGGGGGGCGCTTCCGTCCGGCAACATGAGGCCCACCGGCTTCAGGGGGCCGAAACGCAAAGTATCCCTGCCCCTTCCGGCCAGAACCTCCAGAGGCAGGCAGCCCTCGAAGTTTTTCTCTTCCTCAAAATCACGCAGGGGATGCAGCTCGGCCGCGCGCAGGGCTTCGTAAAACACTTCGTATTGCTCGCAGTTCATGGGGCAGTTGAGATAGTCGGCGCCTTCGCCCTTGTCATAACGCGAGGCCCAAAAGGCAGCGTTCATATCCACGGAATCCCCGGCGACGATGGGGGCGATGGCGTCGTGGAAAAAGAGCGCGCCGCCGCACAGTGCGGAAATCTCGCGCGCCAGAGCAGGGGAGGTGAGTGGCCCGGAAGCCACCACGGTCAATTCCGGCGGCAGGGTTTGTGCCTCCCGGCGCACGATATTCACCAGGGGATGCTTGTCCAGCTCCCGCTCGATATATGCGGAAAAGAGCGTTCTATCCACCGCCAGGGCTGCGCCCGCCGGCACGGAACAGGCGTCGGCGGCCCGCATGACGAGCGAACCCAAACGGCGCATTTCCTCTTTGAGCAGGCCGACGGCGTTGGTGGTGGAGGAAGCGCGCAGGGAGTTGCTGCACACCAGTTCGGCCAGGCCGCCTCCGGCATGGGCCGGGGTCATCACGTCCGGGCGCATCTCGAAAAGGATAACGCCGACCCCTCTTTTGGCGGCTTGCCAGGCCGCTTCCGTGCCCGCCAGCCCGCCGCCGATGACGACAAGCTCCGGCATTTATGCGTTCTCCTTGTCAGCGGTTTTCTTTTTGGTCTTGGCGGCGCTTGCCGGTTTTTTAGTAGGGGCGGGCTTGGTTGTCTTAGTTGTCTTAGACGTTTTGGTTGTCTTGGTTGTCTTAGGCATTTTGGCGGCGGGTTTGGCCGCTTTGGGCCGCGCCGCTTTCTTGTTGGCGGGACATTCCTTGTTGGGGCAGGCCGTCCGACCCTTTTCGCCCTTCCGGCTCAGTTGTGTGCCGCATTCCGGGCATTTTTCCGCGATAGGCAGGTCCCAGGCCACATATTTGCATTGCGGATAATTATCGCAGGCGTAAAAGACTCGCCCGGCACGGCTTTTCCTTTGCACGATATTGCCGCCGCAAGCCAGGCATTTGACCTCCGTGGCCACCACGATGGGCTTGGTGTTGCGGCATTCGGGGAAACCGCTGCA
>WRDJ01000201.1 GCA_009783495.1 Clostridiales bacterium
GTTTTCCTCGCAGAGTTGCACGAAGCGCGGGTTTTCGGAAAGGAAGCCGTAACCGGGATGGATGGCGTCCACATCATGCAGCTTGCAGATATGGATCAGTTCTTCCATATCCAGATATGCGCCGATCGGCCCTTTGGCTGCGTTCAGGCTATAGGCTTCATCTGCTTTGGTGCGGAAGAGAGAATCTTTATCCTCCTGGGAAAACACGCCTATGGTGGTGATGTCAAGCTCGTTTATGGCGCGGAAAATCCTTATGGCGATTTCTCCCCGGTTCGCCGCCATCACCCTTTTAAATTTCTGCATCGTCATCTTTCATCATCCCTTTCCGTTTGTTTTTCTTCCTCAAAAAACTAATTAAACTATATTATACAAAATATCCGTGATTAGGGCAAGAAAAAGTTTTTGGGTGGTTTTGCGGGCGGAAAGGGGATGGGGGACGGGGAAAGCGCGCTTCCCGAAAAAAATTCGCCGGGGACGGAAGGGATAGGCTTGCATGCCATAATTTTGTGTGCTACAATAATTTGGGGTTTGTCAAAAACATCAGAAGCTAAGGGAAAATTCCGCCGGCCCCAAAGCAGGGGTGGACGTTATATATAACCGTAATTAATAAAAAGGAGGTAAACATTTTAACCGTGTTTAAAAAGAAAACGAAATTTCTCCTGATGTGTTCCGTCATCGCAGTGCTGTTTTTGTTTGTTTTCTCAGGTACGGCCCTTGCCGGCGAGGCCACCATCGAAATCCCGAAATTAGAGCCAAGCCAAAACAATCTTCTTTATATCGGCCTCGGCATCTGCGTTTTGGGCATGCTTTTCGGTCTCTACCAATACGCGAGAATCAAAAAGCTCAAAGCGCACAAGTCCATGCTGGCGGTTTCACACACCATTTATGAAACCTGCAAAACATATCTCATCCAGCAGGGCAAGTTCCTCATGATTTTATTCGCTTTCATCTGCGCTTTCATCGCTTTATATTTCGGCGGCTTCGCCAGCGAAGGGTTCAGCGAAAATCCTGAAAATTCTTTCGGGGTTTTTGGCAGCGTGCTCTTCATCGTTTTCTGGACGGTCATGGGCATGGCGGGATCCTATGTCGTCTCCTGGTATGGCATGCGCATCAATACCACGGCCAACAGCCGCATGGCCTTCGCCTCCCTGGAAAAAAAGCCCCTCAAACTTCTGAATATTCCGCTTGATTCCGGCATGAGCATCGGCCTGCTTTTGATTTGCGTTGAGCTCTTCATGATGCTGATGATCCTGCTTTTCGTGCCGCGCTATCTGGCCGGGGCCAGCTTCATCGGCTTCGCCATCGGCGAATCCCTGGGCGCGAGCGCGCTGCGCATCGCGGGCGGCATTTTCACCAAAATCGCGGATATCGGCTCCGACTTGATGAAGCTCTTCTTTAAAATCAAGGAAGACGACCCGCGTAACCCCGGCGTCATCGCCGACTGTACGGGCGACAACGCGGGCGACAGCGTGGGCCCCACGGCTGACGGCTTCGAGACATACGGCGTGACCGGCGTGGCCATCGTCTCCTTCATCTGTCTGGCGGTCGAACCGGCTATTCAAACGAACCTGCTGACCTGGGTATTCGCCATGCGCATTTTGATGGTGCTCACCTCGTTCATCGCTTTCTATATCAACAAAGCCTTGAGCGCCAAGCTATACGGCGGCAAGGACGATATCGACTTTGAGAAGCCGCTCACCAATCTGGTCTGGATAGCTTCGATATTTTCCATCATCGTCACCTTCGCCGCCAGCTATTTCCTGATCGGCCCCGGCACCGACTTTGGCGCCGCGGTTTACGAAAAATCGGAATCGCTTTGGTACATTTTGGCCATCATCATCAGCTGCGGCACGGCGGGCGCTGCACTTATCCCGGAAGTGACGAAGATCTTCACCTCCGGCAAATCCCGCCATGTTAAGGAGACCGTTGCCGCTTCCAGAAGCGGCGGCCCCTCGCTCAACATCCTTTCCGGCCTGGTTTCCGGCAACTTCAGCGCCTTCTGGATGGGTATGCTCTTCTTCGGGCTTATGATCGCCTCTTATTTCGCGAGCAGGGTCGGCCTGTCCTCCATCATGCAATATGAGTCAATCTTCGCCTTCGGCCTGGTGGCCTTCGGTTTCCTCAGCATGGGCCCCATCACCATCGCCGTGGACAGCTACGGCCCGGTCACGGACAACGCCCAGTCCATCTATGAGCTTTCTTTGATCGAACAGCAGCCGGACATCGAAAAAGAGCTGAAAAGCAAATTCGGCTTCAAACCCGTTTTCGAAAAAGCCAAATATTATCTTGAGGCCAACGACGGCGCGGGTAACACTTTCAAGGCCACGGCTAAGCCGGTTTTGATCGGCACGGCGGTGGTCGGCGCCACCATCATGATCTTCTCTCTCATTCTCATCATCAAGGATTATCTCGGCATTGACCCGGTGGCCGTGCTGAATTTCCTGAACCCCTATGCCATTCTGGGCCTGATCTGCGGCGGCGCGGTCATCTATTGGTTCACCGGCGCCTCCACCCAGGCTGTTTCCACCGGCGCCTACCGGGCCGTCGAGTATATCCGCGACAATATTGAGCTTGACGATAAGGCCGACATGAAGGCTTCCACGGCGAAGTCGAAGGAAGTCGTGAAAATCTGCACGCAGTATGCGCAAAAGGGCATGCTCAATATCTTCATCGCCATTTTCTGCTTCACGGTGGCCTTCGCCTTCATTTCCGCGCCGGCGGGCGGTCATGTCGAGGCGGTCTCCTTCTTCATCGCCTATCTCATCGGCATGGCCGTCTTCGGGCTCTTCCAGGCCATCTTCATGGCCAATGCCGGCGGCTGCTGGGATAACGCCAAGAAGGTGGTCGAGGTTGATCTGCGAGAGAAGGGCA
>WRDJ01000202.1 GCA_009783495.1 Clostridiales bacterium
GGTGGGATATATCACAGGATTGCCGCCGTGCCGGGCCAGACCCTCGTCAAAGACGATCATCCTGCCCGCCGGCTTGCCCAGCTTTTCCGCCATCGGCGCAATAAGGCCGACCATGCCGACCGTGTCTCCCGCCTTCACTTCCAGGCCGAAGGGCCGCGCCGGGTCTTTCGTGTCGTCTGGGATGTCAAGGCCGCGTGAAGCCGCCGCCAGAACCGCGGCGGCAATGGCGCGCTGCAGATCGTCCATGCCGGAAATAATCCACTCCGCAATCGCTGACGCCGGCCTGCCAATCACCTCCCGGACATAGGGGAAGGCGGAACAGCCATTGGGCAGGTTGTCGCGCAGCACATAGGAAACGCCCACGTCGCCGCTGTCAAGCTGGCAGGCGACCAGGGAAAGGCCTATCACCAGATCGCACACCGTCTTGCCGAGCAGACATTCCCGCGCTGAAGCCAAAACTTTTTCCATTATCATAAACGAATCACGCCCTTTATTATAGCAATGCCTTGTCACGCCGGCCACAACATCCAACAAAACAGCGCCTCGGCGCGTTCTTTGAGCCAGCCATCTTCCGCAATGGTCTCCAATAATTCTCTTGCCCGCTTTACTGTTTTTTCATCAACCCTTTCCGGGGGCAGGAGCATATTGGCGTATTGCAGCGCCGCTTCCTCGTCGAGAAAAACCTTTTCCTCGCTGACCTCGCGGTAGTATTCCAGCTTGGGACGGCAGCCTTGCAGCCAAAGGAGATTGAACAGGTAATATGGCCCTTCGCCGCGCTTTTCCTCATCCCCGGCTTGCGGCAGAAGTGCTGTGCGTAAAAATGATTTGATATTATTGTCCCGGTATGCCCAGCCACTGTTGAAACACCAGGCGCGGCTCATGGAATTGATCTTCTCCAGCGCGTCAAGCCCTCTGAAGGCCGGAGTGATGGAGGTGAAGACCAAATCGAACGCCTTTTCCCAACCCAAAGCTTTGACGTCCGCATTATTAAAATCACATTCCAGGAAAGCCACGTTTTCCGCGCCGCTTTCCTGGGCGTGCCGCGCGGCATATTCCAGCATTTTCGGAGAAAAATCTGTTCCCGTCACCTGTCCTGCGCTTTTGGCAAATTCCGCGACATAATAGCCGGGACCGCAGCCGACGTCGATGACCCGCTCCTGCACCGTGAGCAGGCCCTGCCCCCGCAGATAGGAGGCGACCGCCGTCACGCGGGCATTGTACTGTTCCAGCCCTTGCGCGCGCTCGAAACTCCTCACCCACTTGTCCGCGCGTTTGTCCCACTCTTCCTTGGTGTGAGGGAAAGATGTCTTTTCCACGCCGGACAAACCGTTCTGCCAGCGCTCGGCGAAATATTCCACATCCTTTTTTGCCTGATTCAATCCCATAAAAGATCTCCCTTCGCAACCAAAAAACACCGCATAAACTCAAGTCAAGTGTAAATACTATCAAAAATACCATTAATTTAAGGAGGAAAGGCAATGAAACTTAGCGCGAGAAACCAAATTCCCGGCAATATCACGGAAATCAAAGAAGGCAGCGTGAACGGCATAGTAATCCTGGACATCGGCGGAGGACACAAGATTTCCTCCACCATTTCGATGGACGCCATAAAAGAGTTGCGGCTGAAAGTTGGCATGAAGGCCTATGCCGTAATCAAAGCCACTTCCGTTATCATCGGGATTGACTGAACGATAACTTAAAGGACTGGACCAAAAGAGAGGCAGCCCCGTCTCTCTTTTAATTTGCGGTTTTCCCCGGCGATTTATTTATTTCCCCGCTTCCAGCATCCCGCGCACAATGGCCGCGAACTCGGCCCTCGTCGTTTTGCCCTGGGCGTCGATGCGGTTGCCGTTCTTTACGTTTATTATCCCCAAGCAATATGCGCGTTCCACCGCAGACTTCGCGTATTCGGAAACATCCGCTTCGTCGCTGAAGCCAGCATCTTCCCGGATCACAGGCAGATTCATTTTTGCGAAATCGGCATAGCGCAGAAGCAGGATGACCATATCCTCGCGCGTGATTTCTTCCTCCGGCAGACCCAAAACGCTGCTGTAACCGGCCAGAAGACCATTATGCGCCGCCCAGATCATCGCCTCGGCATACCAAACGCCGCCAGCCACGTCGCTGAACGGATTATCCAGTCCGCTCACGTTCGGGCTGCCCGCCATGCGGTAAAGCACCGTGATGACCATGCCGCGCGTCAATAGCATATCAGGGCTAAATAGCGGTTGGTCAACGCCGGTGCCGATCATCAACCCTTTGCTATATACATATATGATGTCGCCATAAAACAAATCTCCCTCTTCAATGTCCGGGAAGGGATTTTCCAACATAATAGGCGGTTCCGGAACCGCTTCCACCGTGATGATGAAGCTGGCGGTCTTGGTAACGCCCTCCTCGGTGTAGCTTACCGTGACTGTTTGCGCGCCTATAGTGCCCAAAAGAGCGCTGTTCACCGGGTTCGTGGAGTAATTTGCGACCCCGGCCGAGTTGCCGTCACTATATACTGCCGTGACGACCAAGCCCGTGAGATCAAAGGTTTCACCCTCGGTGTAGGTCGTTTTTTCAGGTAGGCTTGTGATTTCGATACCTGTTAAAACCACCGGGACTGCCTCCACCGTTACGCTGAAGCTGGCTGTTTTCGTAACGCCCTCCTCGCTATAACTAATCGTGACTGTTTGCGCGCCTATAACGCCCAAAAGAGCGCCGTTCATCGGGTTCGCGTAGTAATTTGCGACCCCGGCCAAGCTGCCGTCGCTGTAGTGCGCCGTAACGACCAAGCCCGTGAGATCAAGGGTTTCACCCTCGGTGTAGGTCGTTTTTTCAGGTAGGCTTGTGATTTCGATAC
>WRDJ01000203.1 GCA_009783495.1 Clostridiales bacterium
AACCGCGAGGCAATTTCCTGGGTGCAGAAAACCCTCAAGAAGCAGGGCGCTTATCTGGCGGAATTCACGCCTCCCCATATGGAGGTCATGGATAGCTGGGCCTATCCCGGCTTGAAGGTTGTGCGGGGGCTGGGGCTGGCGGGCGGCGGATATAATAATTATTACGGATTGGACGAAGCGGCGAACGGCTGGACGGCGCAAAGCTGCTTGAACGTGATTTTCGGCCTCCTTGAGCTGAAAACGGGCGGGGCTTATGAAGAGATAACGGATATCCCCGAAAATGCCAAGCTCTCCGACCTGGTCGTCGCTGCCGCTTTCGGCCTGACGGGCGAGCATATGATCTTGGAGGAGGCGCTCTCTTATCTAACGGAGAAGGGCCTGCTCGACGCGGCCTTTCTCACGCATGTGGGGAACTGGCAGGACGTTCCGACCGTCGGACATATATATTATCTGGCCGGAATGATATATGAAAAAGCTTTTTAAAAACAGGAGAAACCCATGCCGGAAATTTTATTGGAAATCAGCCGGGGCCCCCTAACGGAAAACCTCATCCGCGGCGACATCGCGGTGACGGACGCGCAGGGCGTTTTGCTCTATCAGGCCGGAGACCCTTTTAAATATACCTATATACGTTCCGCCTCCAAGCCTTTGCAAGCACTGGCGGCGCTGGAGCGCGGCGTTGCGGCCCGCTTCGGCCTGAGCCAAGAGGAGATCGCCGTCATGTGTTCCTCGCACAACGCGGAGGATTTTCATGTCGGGGCGGTGAAGTCAATCCTGTCCAAGATCGGCCTGGATGAAAGCTGTCTCAAATGCGGCGCCACTTATTCCTATGCCAACCCCGCCGTCACGGAAAGCCTGATGCGCCGCGGCCTGCCCAAAAGCCCGCTTTATAACAACTGCTCCGGCAAGCACAGCGCCATGCTCGCCCTTTGCGTAATGGAAGGTTATGGTTCAGACGATTATTACTTGCCGGAGCATCCCGTGCAGCAGCTCATTTTGCAGACCGTTGCAGAATTTGCCGGTATGCAAAAAGAAGGGATCACCATCGGCATTGACGGCTGCGGGGTTCCGGTTTTCGCCCTGCCGCTCTATAATATGGCCTATGCTTATGCTCGTTTGTTCGGCAAGCGCGGCTTCGGCGCGGCCCGCGCCCGGGCCGCGCGGGATGTGCGTGAGTCCATGACGGGCTTTCCGCATATGGTGGCGGGTACGGGTG
Source organism: Clostridiales bacterium (assembly GCA_009783495.1). Taxonomy (GTDB): domain Bacteria; phylum Bacillota; class Dehalobacteriia; order UBA4068; family UBA4068; genus WRDJ01. Next base: position 1,217 of record WRDJ01000203.1, read on the forward strand.
AATTTTGCACAGCCCTGATGACGGCCTATCAAGGCGAGCTCGTCGGCAAGAAGGGCGCCGACGGCGTTTATTGCGTGGGGCTGGCCGGGGGTGGCTTGGGGATCGCCGTCAAAACGGAAGACGGCAGCCTGAAGTGGATCTCCTCGGTGGTGATGAGCGTTCTGGATCAGCTCGGTTTGCTTAATACGACACAGATCGCGCAGCTGGCGAAATTTTATGTTCAGGATAATCTTAATTGCCGGGGGGAGAAGGTGGGGCAGGTATCTCCGGTTTTCACCTTGCACAGACCGTTGGCAACATAACCCAAAAAGCAATTCTTTAAGGTGGTGTCATGGATTGAGAAAAGAGAAAACCCCTGACAATCGCAACGACATCCTGTTTTTCACCGGGTTGTTTCTCGTTATGGCGGTCGCGCTCACCATGTCGCTCTCTGGCGTGGGGCTGATTCTCGGCCTTGCCATATCTTTTTGGCATTTCCTCATCGCGGTTGCCGCGGGCGGCGCGCTGCTTTTCTTTTTTGCCAAGGACAAGCAAGCTATAATCAAGCGTTGGGCCGTGATAGCCGGTTGCCTTATCCTGATCGCCTGCATCGCCTTGGCCGCCTTCACCTTCGATTATTCTTATGACGGCAACGCTTATCACAAAGAGGCTATCGGGGCTCTTCATGAGGGCTGGAACCCGGTCTATTCCGAGCTGGACAGTATTTATAGCGATTCCTATCCCAAAGGGAGCTGGTTTTTCGCGGCCGCGCTCTATGGCCTGACGGGCAGCATCGAATCGGGCAAATCCATCAACCTGATCATGATAGCGGCCTGTTTTCTGCTGGTATTCTTCCTTCTCAGCAAAAAATCAGGGAAAAGCATCCTGCCGCTTATCATCGCCGCGCTCGTTTCCGTCACCCCCGTCGCGCTGCAACAGGCCTTTTCATACTATGTGGACGGGTTGCTGGCCAGTTGCCTCTATATTACGATTTTTTCCCTGGCTGCCATAACCATGGGCGGGAAAAGCCCGTCATATCATAAAAGCTGGTTTATGCTGCTATTTGGTTCGGTTCTCATCGCGGCGAACATCAAATTCACCGGGCTTGCCTATTGCGGCCTCTTTTGCCTGGCTTTCTATGTTTACTGGATCATCGGCATGAAAAAGCCGGATTTAAAAAAAGGCATAATGCGTCTCAGCGCCTTCTTTCTTGTCCTGGTGGTTTTTTCCACCTGCGTCGTCGGTTACAGCTCTTATGTCAAGAACACCGCGCAGCACGGGCATCCCTTTTATCCGGTCATGGGCAAAGGCAGCGTAGATTTCATAACCGAAAACCAGCCCTCCTCTTTCGCCAACAAAAGCGGCCTGCGCAAACTCGTAATTTCGACTTTTTCCTATGTGGATAACGCATATTCGGCGGATCCGGCGAAAGACAGGCAGCCCAAGTTCAAGATACCGTTCACCGTGAACACCAGGGAACTTGAAGCGATGGCGGGATACGACACGCGCATATCGGGGTTCGGCCCATTTTTCGGCGGCTGCCTCTTGTTGGGGATTTTGCTCTTCGGCCTTGCTTTCCCGGCCATACGCAAGCTGTATGCGGAAAAGAGGAAGCTCTTCATCACCCTCGCGCTGATT
>WRDJ01000204.1 GCA_009783495.1 Clostridiales bacterium
CGATCAGCTTGCCGATGGCCGGGTCGTTGGCGGAAATGGAGGCAACCTGGGCGATTTCTTCCTGGCCTTCGATCATCTGCGCGTTCTTTTTCAGTTCGGCCACCGCAGTTTCCACCGCCATGTCTATGCCTTTTTTCAGCACCATCGGGTTGGCCCCGGCGGCCACGTTCTTCAGCCCTTCGCGAATAATGGCCTGCGCCAAGAGGCAAGCGGTGGTGGTGCCGTCGCCGGCCACGTCGTTGGTTTTGGTGGCGACCTCTTTGACCAGCTGCGCGCCCATATTTTCGATGGCATTCTCCAGGTCAATCTCCTTGGCGATGGTCACGCCATCATTGGTGATGAGCGGGGAACCATAGCTTTTGCTCAAAACCACGTTGCGCCCCTTGGGCCCGAGAGTCACCTTCACGGCGTCGGCCAGGGCGTTAACTCCGCGCTCCAGGGCATAGCGGGCGTCCTCACGAAACACTATCTGTTTTGCCATTATGAATCCTCCTTATTAATTTTCCATTAGTTTGAATCGCTATTCGACGATGGCGAGAATATCTCGCTCGGCGTTCAAAATGAGATATTCCACGCCATCTTTTTTCACTTCCGTGCCGGAAAACTTGGCGAACAGCACCCTGTCTCCCACGGTGATTTCCAGAGGTATGCGCTTGCCGTCCTCGGCCAGGCGTCCCGGCCCCACGGCCACGACTTCGGCTTCCTGCGGCTTTTCTTTGGCCGCGTCCGGCAGCACGATGCCGCCCTTCGTCACTTCTTCGGAAGCGGTAACTTTTACGATAACCCGCTCTCCCAATGGTCTCATCTTCATAAATTATCCTCCTTTTTCATAATTGTCTTTCATGTTTATCAAAACTCTTTGTTAGCACTCCGTATTATCGAGTGCTAACGGCTTTCTCCATAATAATACAAGATGTTCGCGGCAATCAAACGCCCAAAACAGGCAAAACCGGGCATATTCTGGAGTATATTCCAAATATCACCCGGTTTGCTCTCGTTTTCTCTGTTTTACTTCAGATTTCACTTTCGAGGGCTTAATCATTCAACCATTTGTCAACGAATACCGCGTTGAACTGCGGCGGCTGGAAGCCGTTTTTCAATTCAATGATGACATGCCATTCCGCCATATCGCAGGTGCCGATTCCCGGCTGCAGGCGGCTGATGAGAATCTCACCGTTTTCTCCGATTTCTTCCACCTCATGCCGGACGGAGCCGCTTCCTTCCTCCAGCAGGACGATCACGAGGTAATTTTCCAGAAAAAATTCTCCGGTATATTTTTCCGTCGCCGCGTCAAAAGCTGGCGACAATGCGTATTTATTTTTGTTTGCGTCGTAATATTTTTCCAGTTCGCCACGGGAAGATATGACGGTGAGGAGTGGATACACGGCGCTTTCATGATAGCCGTCTGTGCGGATATATTGCACGCTGAAGCCGTTTTGGCTTTCGCTTGCCGGTTGGCTGCCGGAAAGAAAATTGGCGGGCGGATTTTCCATGAGATATGCGCCTCCTGAAACAATATCGTTGTTCAAAGGGGAGCAGGCGGCAAATGCCGCCAAAACAAAAAACAATATTATAATCGCGACTATTTCTTTCATCTTTTCTGCCTCCCGCAAATTTTTCCATTCAATTCCGTTAGACGGAAAAAAACGGGGTTTGTTCCCCATGCGGGCGGCAGCGAGAAAAATATTTATTTCGGCTATTTTTTAGGCAAATCCTTAGCGTGATTGTGGCCGTCGTCCCATTCTGCCGGCAAACGCAGAATGTCGTTTTCGATCCAGCCGACCGCCGTTTTTTCGCCCTTCTCATTGAAGGAAACATTGGTCTTGCCGCCCTCTTCCGTCTTGATATACGACCCTTTTATTGCTTTGCCGTGCAGGTTGGCCTGGAATTTTCCGTCCTTATAAAGATAGACCGTCTGCAGATTGGCGGCGTCGCTGAATGTTTCCGCGCTGCTTTGCCGCACGGAAGAATATATAGCAAACGACAGCACGGCTGCCAGTGCCACGACGAAAACGACCGTGATCAGCAGTTTCTTCTGTTTTTCTTTTTTGAGCGCCTTTTCTCTTCTCAGGGCTTTTACGCTGGCTTTGGAATTGCTTTTTGTCATCTCATTACCGTCCTTACATATTATTTTCGCAAGCCGCAACCTGTGGTTGCGCTTAACCTGGGAAAGCGCTTGTCAGAAACTCTTTGATCTCAGCCGTGCTTTCCAGGCGGTTGAGCTTTTCGCGCAGAGCCGCCGCCCCCGGCAGCCCCTTAAGATACCAGGATAAATGGCAGCGCATCGCTTTCACAGCAAAGGCTTCCGCTGCGCGCCCGTTTTCTTCCCAAAGGGCGTTGCGCCGCACTTCCTCATCCAGATGGGCCAAGGCCTGCGAGACTATCCCCGCCGCGCCGGGCCGCCCCAAGACCTCTTCCCCGCGCAAGAGCCTCACCGTATCCCCGACCAGCCAGGGGTTGCCCAGCATCCCCCGCCCGGTCATCACCCCGGCACAGCCCGTTTCCCGCAGCATACGCGCAGCGTCAGGCGGGGAAAAGATGTCGCCGTTGCCGATCACCGGAACGCCCGCCGCGGCGGCGACCCCGGCCAAAGCGGCCCAATCGGCCTTACCGCTGTAAAACTGCGAGCGATAGCGAGCATGGACGGCTATGGCGCAGGCCCCGGCATCCGCCAGTCGCGGCGCCAGCTCCTTGGCGGTGAAATCGCCTTCCTGCCAGCCCAAACGCATTTTCACCGTCACGGGGATTTCTACCGCCGCGACCACCGCCGCCACGATTTGCGCGGCTTTGCACGGATCCAACAAAAGCGCCGCGCCTTCGCC
>WRDJ01000205.1 GCA_009783495.1 Clostridiales bacterium
AGATGAACTGCGTGCCCCAGGTTTGCCCTTCGCCGATAATAAAGTTATAAAAGCCGGTCAGTACATTGATGACGCCTTGCAAATAAGAAGCCGGCGCGGATTTGTATAAGGTGAGGTCGGTCACAAGAAAAAGCGAAGCCAGAAAGACCAGTACCAGCGTAATAGAAAGAAGGACAAGGGATCTCGCGCGTTTTTTCAGCCGCAGACGCTTTTTTTCCTCATCCCTGAAGAAATTTCTTTCCTCTATGTCTATCTTCAGCTGAATCCTGTCCCTGAAGTTTTTTTGCACCTTCTCCCTCTCTCCCTGCGGAGGAGAGGGAACCTTTTTATCATTGTCATTATCTGCTCCGGAAATGGGCCGCACCCCCTTTTGGGAATTAAAAACCTGTTCTCATATAATGTAAGCGCTTTTTGCCGCTGCGGGTTTTTACGGCTGATTTTCTTCCGTAAGCTCTTCCGCGGGAAGCTCTTCTTTCGGTTCCGGCGCCCGGTCTTCTCTGCCTTTCATAATCAAGGCCAACTCGTCTCCGCTCAATTCGTAATTATAAAAGGTCTGATAAAAATCCCTTATGATGCTGTAGACTTCCGCCTCGCTATAGGCGCCGTGGAATTTCCAAGCAACCCAAACCGCTTCCAGCACGCTTTCCGCCGAGCCGTTGAACCAACTGCCAACGCCCTGAGGATTGACGAAGATTTCATATTCGCCGATAATATTTGACCTTATGATATTGCCGTCCTCGTCCAGGAAGCCGAAGCCGCTGGTCATGCCGCTAGAAGATGTGACTTCGCCAAAGAATTTCCACATCGGGTCAGCCAGGATTTTTTCTTTGATATACTCGCTGGGAACGATGATGGCCGGAAAATCGGCGGAACCCAGGCTGACGGGGTTAGTGACCCTGGTCAAAATCCCGCCGGTAGGCTGGATGGTGCCACTCCCGCCGATAAAAGTCAATATCCTGGAAGTGGGAGAAAGCGGGTTCACATACCATTTCGATTCCACATTGAAATCCTGATAAATGGCGGGCGTGTTGAGAACCCCGGCAAGGCTCATATAATAGCTGAGAGGGCTGTTGGAATAGCCGCTGTAGGCAAGGGGCGCGCCCCATCCGGTCAGTGTCACTTTATTTCCGCTGAACAGCCTGTAATAGACTTCCTCATCCCATTCGTTGATAAAAATGGAATATTTTCCGGCAGAGGAGGAATTGTCGCCGGGAAGATACTTCACGCCGTATTTATATTTGTCGTTATCGAAGTCTATATTGTTAAAAGAAAACCTTGTGACGCGCTTGCTCAAATCCGCAACCAAAGAATCGCAAAAGGCTATGTATTGCTTTGCCAAAGCCGGGGCGTCTATTTCGTTGCGCCCCTCTTGATCTCCCAAAATGTCGGCAAGGACGCTGATGGCCGTTCTGATGTTTTCCGTTGTGTTCAGACTGGGCAGCACGACATAGGCTATGCCGGCTGCGCGCAGCTGCGCGACCTGCTCGCGGCTGAATGTCCCCTGACCGCTGATTTCTATACAGATGTCCGGACGAAGAGCCAGCAACCGGAAAAAATCCTCATCGGAAAGACATTCGTCACCCCAGCCCTCCCACAGCGCTTCAACGGCAAGCACCCTTTCCTCGCCGAAAACGACGCCCGCCAGCGGGTTCGCGGAAAGACTTTCGGAAGTGGCAATCAAACGGCTGCCTCCGCCAAGCATAAACAGGATATTGGCAATTTCGCCTACCGCGGAAACCCTTCTTATGTCAGAGGGTAAAAGTATATAGTTGCCATAAGCGTCCACTATATACTTGTTTTCTTCATCCGGCGTGATGCTGGCTCCCTTATCAAGGTCGCTCATGATGTCCTCATCGGGCTGGTTTCGGCTGTCCTCGTTCGGAGCACGTTCTATAGGAGGAACCCCTTCCGTCTCGAGGTCTTCCGTGGCGTTGAGGTCGAATTCCACGTCGGCGGTAGGCCGCTCGTCGTCGCCGTCGACCCCCCACACGGGAAAATCCCTTATCCTGTCGCGCTTATCCTGAGAATCCTCTGTTTCCTGCTGGGGGCTGATATCATCTGTCTCCCTTTGACTGTCATCCAGATTGGTAACCATTTTGACGTCGCTGTCGGCAAGATCATCGGCATCCTGAGTATAAAGAAGCTTCTCCAAGGCCGGGCTGGGACGGCAGCCGCTCAGGAGAAAAAGCGCCACAGGCAATATCACAATAATGAACAAACACTTAATCTTAAAAACGCGCACTTTTTTGTCTCCCTTAACCGAATTTTTCCAGAAATGGAACCGCTCGCCTTAAAGCGCGTACGCAGCCGAACGGCCTCAATAATGCCGGGATGCCTGCCCGGCATTATTGAGGCCGCCCCCGTGCGTTCCAAACAAGGAAACGCACGGGAACATGCCGTGTTCTCAGTAGCGGTTATTTGTCATGGCGAAGCTATGCTTTAGCGGGGCGCCGTGTCACAAGCAAAACCAGTATGATTACGACCGCCGCAATTAAGCCCACCCACAACCAGATATTCGATTTCTGGTCTTCGGGGTCAGTAGTTCCGCCGCTGTTGTCGGGGATGGTCGTGAAGGCGCGCACAATGTCCACGGCAAGGGTATTTCCGTTATCCGCCGTCAAATCGGAATTGATGGTAAGGGTATAGGCCTTGCCTTGCTGCAAGGAACTCACAGGCGCCACGTTTACGGTCTTTCCTTCGCCCGTCAAACTAATATTGATCGGCACCGCGTTGCCCTGAGCGTCCTTCAGCGTGACGCGGGAGGTGTCCGCATTGGCGACAACATCGGAGAAAGTAAAGGTTATGGCCCCGGA
>WRDJ01000206.1 GCA_009783495.1 Clostridiales bacterium
GTGGGGATATATGCCGTGCTGATCCAAACCATCAATATCGGCGGCGATCCCATAAACGCGATCTGGACGACGATTGGCTATACGGTGCTGCTGGTATTTTCCCTTTTCAAGACGGGGAGCTTGGCGAAGAGCGTCTTTGGCGTTCACGGATAAAGAAAGAAAGGATGAATTTTTGTTATGAATAATAACACAACAATGGCGGCGGAAAAAACCGCGCCGCCGGATATTGCGGTCACGGTGCGGCCCATCGAACCGAGGGGCAAGCTGATCGGCTATGCCAGCGTCACCTTCGGCGGCGCGGTCACGGTGCATGATTTCAAGGTATTCAACGGCGAGGACGGTCTTTTCGTGGGCGTTCCCAGCGTGAGGGACGGCGCTGCCCGTTCCGGCTTCCGCGAAACGGCAAGGCTGATGAACAACGATATTAAGAACCAACTCAACCAGGCGGCGCGGGAATCATATGTCGCGGAGGTCGGAAAATTGCAGGCCAGAGCCGCCGCGGTCGCCGCGCCGGAAAAGCCGCGCATCCGGGAGCAGTTTGAAAAGGCCGGAAAAGAAGCGGCGCGTGACAACGCCGCCCGGAACGCGCCGGAAAAAGAAAAAGCAAAGGCGGCGCGGGATGACCGATAGCGGCCTCCATCTAATGGACGGGATCGCTGGCCTGCGCTCCCTGCCGCCCGCTTCGGTGGATATGCTTCTCACCGACCCGCCTTACGGAACCACAGAAAACTTTTGGGATGTGCCGCTCCCCCTGCCGGAGCTTTGGGCGGCGGTAAAACACGCGGTCAAGCCCAACGGAGCGATCCTGCTGTTCGCCCAATGCCCCTATGACAAGATTCTCGGCGCGTCCAACCTGAAAATGCTGCGCTATGAATGGGTGTGGTACAAAGACCGGGGAACAGGCTTTCTGAACGCCCGGCGTATGCCCATGAAAAAATCAGAGAACATTTTAGTGTTCTATCAGAAATTACCCACATACAACCCCCAGTTTGAATACCGGGAGCCGTATCTCAGGACGCATACCAGCATCGGGTTAAGCTCCAATTACGGCAAGTTTACCCGCTCCGGCACGGGTTCGTCCGACGGGCGGCGCTTCCCCGGCAACGTCATCCAGTTCCCGGTTGTGAATAATGGCGTCCATCCCACGCAGAAGCCGGTGGAACTTTGCGAATACCTCATAAAAACATATACCAACGAAGGGGAGCTTGTGGCGGATATATGCGCCGGGAGCGGCACCACGGCGGCGGCCTGTATCAATACGGGCCGCCGTTTTGTCTGCTTTGAGAACGCGCCGCAGTATTACGCGCTGGCGGCGGAGCGAATCAGAAAAGCGCAAGAAACCTCCGGGCAACGCCCGGAACAAGAGAGGTGATTCTAATTTCATATTCTATCATACTGGCCGACCCTCCTTACAAATATTCAAACAAAGGGGTACAGGGCGCGGCTGAAAACCATTACCCCTGCATGGACATAGAGGCCATTTGCGCGCTGCCTGTTGCCGATATAGCGGCCAAAGACAGCGTATTATTCCTTTGGGCCACCTTCCCCATGCTGCCGGAGGCCCTGCGCGTGATCAGCGCTTGGGGCTTCCGGTTCCGTTCGGTGGCTTTCGTTTGGTTAAAGCAGAACCGCAAGGCCCCGACATGGTTCTACGGCATGGGCTTCTGGACGCGGGGCAACGCCGAGATTTGTTTACTGGCGACCAGGGGAAAACCCAAACGGCAGGACAAGAGCATCCATCAATTTATCATTTCACCCATTGAAGCCCACAGCAAAAAGTCGGACGAGGCGCGGGAGAAGATCGTGCGGCTGATGGGCGACCTGCCCCGCGTGGAGCTTTTCGCCCGCCAAAGCGCCCCCGGCTGGGACGTTTGGGGGAACGAGGTGCAAAGCACGGTCAAGGACTTTGGGACAAAAAGTCCTCAAGCGGAAGTGGTGAAGGAGGGAGATCATGTTCAAACAGCCTGACAGCTCGCCCTGGGGCGAAGTTCAGTATTGCGACACGCTCTGCCCAGGCGTGTATCTGGTAAGTACGGCGGGCCACGGCGGGATATTAGTGGCAAAAGAGATTACTGCCTTCCTATCGCCCGCCGCCCGCAGATGCGGGTTCAGGCAAGGCAATTACCTCTGCTTTGAAGAGGACAGCCAGGAGGATGTGGCCTTGCGTGAGCTTCTGGATAAAAAGCTCTGGGCCGTTCCCGACCGCGTCCGGGATAAGGCGGCCTTTGAGGAAAACATCAATCGCAACATACAGGAATATAATCCGGCCTATTGGCAGTCGCGGGAACAGGGCCGGGCAAAACAGGAGGCGGCAAGGCCCGCGCCCGCCAGGGACACACGGTCTGCCCGCTGATCAACAAAGAGGAGGTTTTTCGATTGCCCTATGTCAATGTGCCTAACGATCTAAGCAAGGTCAAAAGCAAGATGGCCTTCAACCTCACCAAGCGCCAGCTATTATGCTTCGGCGGGGCGGCGCTCATCGGCATACCCGCATACCTTGGCGCCCGCACCGTCATCGGCAACAGCGCGGCGTTGTTCCTGATGATCGCGCTCATGCTCCCGGCTTTCCTCTTGGCGATGTATGAGAAGGACGGCCTGCCATTTGAAAAAGTGGCGCAAAACTTCATCCGCTCCCGTTTCCTCTGGCCGCAGATGCGGCCATACAGGACGGAGAATTTCTACTGTTTTTTAAGTAACTATGACAAGGAGGCGACGGAGCTTGCTGCAAATACTGAAACGGCTGTTCAAACCCAAAAAACATAAAAAGGGGGTTCCCTCCACGGCCCAGCAGACCATTCCCTACCGCGAA
>WRDJ01000207.1 GCA_009783495.1 Clostridiales bacterium
ATTATCCGCATCGGCTCGGCCGGATCCTATTCTCCTGAGCTTAAGCTCTATGACGTGGTGCTTGCAAGCAGCGCATGGAGCGAAAGCACCTACGCGCACACAATGAGCGGATATACAGGCGCGAATGTCTATCCCTGCGCGCAGCTTAACCGCGCCCTCGAAGAAAGCGCGGCCCGGCAAAATATCCCGGTAAAGACCGGGGATATCCACTCAAGCGATGTTTTCTACTGTGAGTCCTCGCATGGCGGCCCCCCACGCTGGCACGCGCTGCGCGATGAGAAAGGGCTTGTCGCTGTGGAAATGGAAGCGTTCGCGCTGCTGCACAACGCAAGCGCCGCCGGGAAGAAAGCCGCGTGCCTTCTGACGATCTCGGATGATCTTGTGACTCATGAAAAAGCAACCGCGGGGGAGCGGCAAAACAGCTTTATGGATATGGTTAAAATCGCCCTTGGGATTATATGAAAGGAAGCCCCCGGTATGGAACACCCGCTTTCCCGAACCGAGATTCTTCTCGGCAAAAAAGCTCTCGAAAAGCTGAGCGCCGCCCGCGTCGCGGTGATTGGCCTTGGCGGGGTCGGCTCTGCCGCGGCGGAAGCCCTTGCAAGGGGCGGGATAGGCACGCTGATCCTCGCCGATTCGGATACCGTGTCATATTCAAACCTCAACCGGCAACTGGCGGCGACAATGTCCTTTATGGGTATGCCCAAAACACAGGCCATGGCCGCCCGAATCGCCGACGCCGCCCCGTCCTGCAAAACTCAAGGGCGTGAGCTTTTTTTGCTGCCGCAAAATATCCCGGAGTTTTTAGATGAAATCCGCCCGGATTACCTTCTCGACGCGATAGATACCGTTTCATCAAAAATATCGCTGGCGGTCGAGTGTGCGCGGCGCAGCATCCCTATTATAAGCTGTATGGGGGCCGGCAACAAGCTGGATCCCACCCGCTTTATGGTAGCAGATATATTCGAGACGTCGGTTTGCCCGCTTTGCCGTGTGATGCGCCGCGAGCTAAAATCCCGCGGCGTCGCAGGCCTAAAGGTGGTTTATTCCGATGAACAGCCGCTTTCGCCCCACCCTGACGCTCCCCCGCCTTCTTCCGCAGACACAAAGCGCCCGGTTCCCGGCAGCGTATCTTTCGTGCCGCCTGTCGCCGGAATTATCGCCGCCGGCGAGGTGATAAAAGACATCGCACGGCTTATATAGTCAAATGCGCTTAAGGGCGCGCCGTGATTGACTTTTTAGCGGCTTTACAGTAAAATATAGGAAATCATACACAGAAGCGGAGGCTGTATACTCTTGGCAACAAAATTGCTCTGTATACTTGCGTGCCTCCTGCTGCATTCTGCCTGCGCCGCAATCCCTACAAACCTCGAGGAGCTTTTGGAGCCTCCCCGTTTAAGCAGGCGGCAAGCAGGTGTTGAGGATGCGCTCAAAACCTCTATTGGCCGCGACGCCATCACCCCCAGATACCCCATGAGCGGCGGATTTCGTTCGCCCTTTGTTTTTTATGACCTGGACGGCGACGGCCGCGAAGAAGCGATCGCCTTTTTCACCTATAACTCAAGCCCTGATTCTATCAGGGCAAGAATCTTCAAGGAAGATGAAGCCGGAAACTGGGTCATGGCTTACGACCTGAGCGGCCTGAACGGTATCGCCAATCGGGTTGATTTTATCGATTTTTCCTACATTTTAAGCGACAGCCACCCATCTATACTTGTGGGCTGGCGCGAGCGGAACAACGCCACTACCTTTGGAGTTTATACCTTTATCGGCGGCGCGCTGCGCACCGAGTATGAGAGCCGTTATGAAATCCTTGACATAAGCGATTACCATGACAACGAGCTGAACCAGATAGCTTTTGTCCGCCGGGATTTTGCAGGCGACTTATTACTGAATCTCTTTGGAAAAATCTCCGACGGCAGATTCGCCGAGCTTGGCAGCGTCTATCTTTCCACCGAGGCCGACGAGATCCTCAGCATAAAAAACGGCGCTCTCCGCGGCAGCAACAGGGGTATCTTTATTGACATAATGCTTCGGGATTCTACAGTGGCAACCGAAGTTTACGAGGTTAGCCAGTCCACACTTGCCCCGGTAATATCCGAGGATTCCGAACTATTTCAAATGACATTCAGGGAAAGCGCTATACTCAGCAGCGGCCCGGACGAAAACGGCATAGTCGAAATCCCGAGGCTTGTTGACCTTCCCGGCCATGTTCCTGAGTATGAGCTTTCCCCTCCGCCGCTGACCGTTTTTATGCGGCCTGCCAGAATTGCCGAATCCCGCGAAGATGGCAGCGTCGCTGAAGTCTGGACGCTTGACGAGGCGCGAAGCGTCGTTATCAACAACGAAGACGGATATCTTGTGCATTTCCCGGATAACTGGATCGGCAACGTCACCGTGCTGCTTCTCCCGCTATCCAACGAGTGGAAGTTTCATAAAGTAGACCACGCCACAAATCTTACAACAGTGGAGCTTTTGCGCATCCGAGTTTCTTCGGTAACAGATTGGCAGGACAGGATGATCAGTGACTACACCACAGTCGGTGAAAAGGGGCTTTACAGATACCACGCTTTTATCCCGCCTACCACCACCAGTGAGCCGCTTGCCATAGAAGCGCACCGCCTTGACGAAATTTTCGAGCTGCTTTAAAATAAACATCCCTACTACAAAATGGAGGTTTGCTTTATATGAGAAAGATATTGATTGCCGAAGATGAAGACGTCATACGCGATTTTGTGGTCATAAACCTGCGCCGCGCTGGCTACGAGGTCACCGACGTGGCAAACGGGGAGGCGGC
>WRDJ01000208.1 GCA_009783495.1 Clostridiales bacterium
AAAATGCCACACGGCAAAAAAATATTTTTTAAAACCCTGCCCATTTTCCTTTTGCTGATATTATATGCCAAAAACAGCAAATTGTCAAGCGCAAGCCGTGAGAAGGCAGAAGCCGGCCTGTATCGCTCACATATCACGCAAAACTTTGCTTTTTCCGCAGGCAGACCCAAAATAATTTTTATTTCAACAAAACGCTTGACAAGCATGAACCGCCGTGCTATGCTCTTTTCAACAAAAGCCATGACGGAGAAAAAACCATCCCCACTCGGCATGTCCGGCGCAAAGGCCGGCGCACAGAGATCCTGCGGTTGGTGCAAGCAGGTGCTGAAAGATGGTCAATACACTCCTGAGCCGGTGTTCTGAAAAAGTTTTTTAGTAGGAGCACCCGGAAGCCCACCGTCATGCGGGCAGGGATTGTTTGATCCCGGCGAGCGACGGCCTTTGAGCCGTAATCAGGGTGGTACCGCGGGAATGTGCCTTTCTCGTCCCTGAGCAAGTCCTTACTTGCTCAGGGACTGTTTATTTGAGCAGGAAATATAATAGCCCTGCCTGAGGCCCCGCCGTGGATAGGGCTAAAAAAGAAAGGCGTGTTGTTAATGTTCGTCCAGATTCTCCTGCTTCTCGTGTTTTTCGCTGTCACCATCTTCGTCGGTCTCTATTTCCGCAAAAGGTCCTCCAACGTCAACGATTTCGTGTTGGGCGGCCGCAATGTCGGGCCGTGGCTCTCAGCCTTCTCCTATGGCGTCACCTATTTCTCCGCCGTCGTTTTCGTGGGCTATGCCGGCCAGTTCGGCTGGCGCTTCGGCTCGGCGGCCATCTGGATCGGCCTCGGCAATGCCTTCATCGGCTCGATGGCGGCCTGGCTTGTGCTGGGGCGGCGCACCCGCCTCATGTCGCATCACTTAAAAGCCGCGACCATGCCGGCCTTCTTCGGCACCCGCTATTTTTCCCAGGCCCTGAAAATCGCCGCGGCGCTCATCGTCTTTATCTTCCTCATCCCCTATACCGCCTCGCTCTATAACGGGCTTTCCCGGCTTTTCGAAATGGCCTTCAACATTGACTTCAAGTATTGCATCATAGCCATGGGCGTTCTCACCGCCATTTTCGTGGTCGCGGGGGGCTATCTCGCCACCGTGGTCAACGATTTGATTCAAGGCACGATCCAGCTCGTCGGCATAGTCGCGGTGGTGATCGTGGCGATCAATTCAAAAGGCGGCCTCTTCGCAGCCTTCAACGGCCTTTCGGAAGTCAGCGACCCGGCGGCGGGCATCGCGGCGGGCGGCTTCACCTCCATCTTCGGGCCAGACCCGGTCTCGCTGATCGGCGTTTTGATCCTCACCTCGCTGGGCACATGGGGCCTGCCGCAGATGGTGGCCCGCTTCTATTCGATCAAATCGGAAAAGATGATCCCCAAAGGCGCGATAGTCTCGACGATTTTCGCCCTTTTCGTGGCGGGCGGCTGCTATTTCCTGGGCAGCTTCGGCCGCCTGTGGACGGACAGCCTCGTCGCCGAAGGCATCCCGCTGGGCAAATTTGACGAAATCATCCCCCACATCCTTTCCGGCATGGGCGAAGTCATGATCGGCGTGGTTATCGTGCTGGTTTTCGCGGCCTCGATTTCCACCCTCTCTTCCTTGGTGATGGCCTCGGCCTCCACCCTGACGCTGGACTTCTTAAAGGGCCACGTGGTCAAGAAAATGGACGGCAAGCGGCAGCTGCTCGTCATCAGGGGTCTCATCGTGGTATTCATCATCATTTCCTCTTCCATCGCCATCATGCAGATCAACGGTGTTTTCAAAGGCAACCTGCGTTTCATCGCCGATCTTATGGGTGTTTCCTGGGGCGCTTTGGCCGGGTCGTTCCTCGCGCCCTTCCTCTACGGGCTCTATTGGAAGCGCGCCAGCACCGTTTCCGTCTGGTGCTGCTTCATCTTCAGCACCTCGCTTATGATCCTCAACACCTTCTTCAGAAGCTCTTTCCCGTCAATCCTGCAATCGCCGATCAACGCCGGGGCTTTCTGCATGCTGGCCGGCCTGGTCATCGTGCCGCTGGTGAGCGCCTTTACCAAGGTGAAGGACAAAGCCGCGGTGGAAGAACACTTCTCCTGCTATGAAAAAGCCAAACTGCCTGAAAGGACTGCATAACCATGCCCATCACCGAAATCCTGGCCAAGAACGCGGAGCTTTACGGGAAAACCATCTGCCTGACGGAGATCAATCCCGAGCTGGAAAAAAACCGCGACCTCTCCTGGAAGGAACTGGCGCTGGCCGAAACCGCCCATGACGTGCGCTACCGCAAAGAGCTGACCTGGCGCGCCTTTGACGAACGCGCCAATCAATTCGCCCATTTGCTGATTGACCGCGGAATTAAGCGCGGCGACAAAGTGGGCATCCTGCTGATGAACTGCATAGAGTGGCTGCCCATCTATTTCGGCGTGCTGAAATCCGGCGCGATCGTCGTGCCGCTCAATTTCCGCTATTCCTCCGAAGAGATCAAATATGCCCTCGACCTGGCCGACGTTTCCCTGCTGGTCTTCGGCGCGGAATTCACCGGCCGCCTCAAAGCCATCAAGGACAGGCTCCCCAAGGTCAAAGCCATGTTCTATGTGGGCGGCAACTGCCCGGATTTCGCGGAGGGCTATGAAAGCCTGGCGGGTTCCCGCCCCAGAAGCGCGCCGGATGTGCCGCTTCGCGACGAAGATGATGCCGCCATCTATTTTTCCTCCGGCACCACCGGCTTCCCAAAAGCCATTCTGCACTCGCACCTCACCCTTGTCACCTCCTGCCAGGTGGAGCA
>WRDJ01000209.1 GCA_009783495.1 Clostridiales bacterium
CAGATCAAAAGTTTCCCGCAGCCTGGGCATATGCCGCAGGGCATCTCCGGGGATTAAGACAGCCCGCTCCTCAAAGCCGCAGGCCCGGATATTGCCGCGGATGGCCGCGATGGCCGCGCGCTCCTTTTCCAAAAAAACCGTCTTTTCCGCCCCCCGGCTCAAGGCCTCCAGACCCAAAGCGCCCGTGCCGGCGAAAGCGTCCAGCACCACGGCCCCCGCGGTTTGAGCGGCCAGAACGCTGAAAACGGCCTCCTTGACCCTGCCGGCGGTGGGACGGGTGAGCGCGCCCGCCGGAGCGGCCAGCCGCCTTCCCTTGGCCTGTCCCGCGATGATGCGCAAAAAAGCGGCCCCCTCACTCGAATCATATCACAAAAGCAAGTTTTTTGTAAACAGGTTCGTATCATAAATAACAGTTTTTTTGGATAATATTGCCGTTTTTTCCGCGTATAAAGCGAAAAAAGAGGGCTATAATAAATTCGGAAGCCTTAAGGCGGCCAGCCAACCCTGCCGTGAACTTAAGAGTTTCCCTCTCCCTCAGGCCAGAGACGGCCTGTTAATCCGCAGCAGAAATGCTGCGGATTGCTGTTATCTCAGGAGGTCGTTGGCGGAGGCGGCCTGGGCTTTGATCTTCAGGTTACAGCTTTCGCAAATATGGGTTTTGGTCTGGGCTTTCGCCAACTTCTGGAAATCCTTATGCGTTTTGTCAATCGTTTCTTTTCTGCCGCAAACGGGACACAATACTTCCATGTCTGCACTTCCCTTCGCAAAAAATTTATGTGACACACAGTTCTTATTTATCATTCTACTTTTTATCGCTGCTTCCTGCTATTTTATCAATAAATTTCACAACCTGCTTTTTTAATAAAAACCCGCCGTTTTTGGCAAAATAGAGCGTATAAAAAAATAGAAGAGGTAGTCGCAGCATGGAAAAAAGCGGCGCGGATATCGGAGAAAAATATGCCGGGTTAAGCGGCTTCGCCCCCTCGTTGGACTTGGCCAACGAGGCGCACAGCCTTTTGCGCGGCAAAGAGAATAAGGAGATCGGCGGCGTCAGCGAACAGATAGAAAAATACCGCCACGCCAAAGTGGTCACCATCACCATAAAGGACGAGCAGGGCGCCAAAATCATGGGCAAGCCCGTCGGGCGCTATATCACCATAGAAGCGCCGGATATCCGCTTTGACAAAACCTTGGAGGCGGAGATCAGCGCCATTTTGGCCGAGCGCCTGCGCCAGCTTCTGCCGCCGCTCAGCAACGAGGCCATTCTCCTGATCGGCCTGGGCAACGACCATGCCACGCCGGATTCATTAGGCCCCAGCGTGGTGGATTATACCATCGCAACAAGGCATATCAAGACCTATTCGCCGGAGATCATGGAAAACGACCTGGCGCCCATATGCGTGCTCGCGCCGGGCGTCCTCGGCATCACCGGCATCGAGACCGCCGAGATCATCAAGGGCGTGGTGGCGCATGTCAAGCCCAAGTGCATCATCGCCGTGGATTCTCTGGCGGCGGCCAGCATCAACCGTGTCAGCACCTCCATCCAAATAGCCGACACCGGCATCAACCCCGGCTCCGGCGTGGGCAATAAGCGCGTGCCCATCAACGAGAAAACCATGGGGATCCCGGTTTTTGCCATCGGGGTGCCGACGGTCGTCCACACTTCGGTCATCATTTATGAGGCGCTTAGCGCGCTGGCCGAGTTCTGGGAGCAGAGCGGGCAGGCCGTCCCGCAAATCGAGGAAAAAGCTGTTGACTTCATCAACGGGAAAATGCTTTCCTCTTTCAACGGCAGCATGGTGGTCACGCCCAAAGAGATTGATCAGCTGATCCAGAACATCGCGCGCATCATCGCGGCCGGCATCGCGCAGGCCGTCCACCCCCGCGTCAACAAAAACAACTATCACCTTTATATCCAGTAAAATAAGGCGGATATGTGAAAGCATATCCGCCTTATTTTATAATGTCATTCTGAGCGCGGCGAAGAATCTATTTATATTGAGATTATCTGGCCGTTTCACTCTCGCAGAATGACGTTTTCGCGCGCTCTGCGTCCATCCGCCGCACCCGCAACAGAGGCTTTTTCGGCTTACGGCAGCGCGTTCGCAGAGGAATAATTCAATTCGCCGTGAAAAATACGGCTTTTGTCATAATTTGACGGATATTTTCGCAGACTTATCACTATTTTCCAGAAGGAATGGGAATATTTGCATAGAAAGTAACTAATAAGGAAATTTGCTTGCCGGGAGTGGTTCTTTTGCGGGTTTATCTGGCCGGGGAGGCCGGTTTCTGTCTGGGGGTGAAAAAAACTCTCGGCCTGGCGGAAAAAGCCGTGAAAAACTTCGGCCGCGTCTGTTCGCTGGGCCCGCTTATCCATAACCCGCAGGAAGTGGCGCGCCTCGCCCCGAACGTGCTGCCGGTATCGCGGGTGGAGGAAGCCGGGGAGTTGCCCTTGCTCATACGCTCGCACGGCGCTTCGCCCGAGGTTTTCGCGCAGGCGAAGACCGCCGGAATCCGTCTGATTGACGCCACCTGCCCCCTGGTCAAGCGCACGCAGATGCTGGCGAAATCCCTGGGCGAACAGGGGTATCGGGTGGTGATCGTGGGGGACAGGAACCACCCGGAGGTGGAGGCCATGTTGGCCTGGGCCGGGGAAGGCGCTCTTAGCGCGGAGACGAAAGAGGACGCCCTGCGCATGGGGCCCTTTGATCGCCTCGCGCTGATCTCGCAAACCACGCAAAGGCAGGAGGTTTTCGATGAGATAACGGAAATTTTAAGGGGAAAAACCGACGAG
>WRDJ01000210.1 GCA_009783495.1 Clostridiales bacterium
ACCGCTTTTGGTGGCGAGAGATATAATATATGCGGAAAAATTTATATAAAGCGGAGGGAAATATTCATGAAAGTAAGGGCACGTACTGAATACACAAAAAATTTATTGTTAAAAGTTGCAAGGTTCGCTGCTGTTAGCAAGAGAAGCCAGATTATAGCGTATATAATTATAGAATTAGCTATGGTCGGCATGGTAGTGTTTGGATTTTATAGTGCAATAGCGGAGGGGGAAGCTTTCGCGCTTGCTATTGTTTTCGCGGTTATTTTTCCGCTGCTTGTCCCGTTGACAATCCTGATTTTGCCTGTATTTATGGCAAAAGAAAGCAAAGGTTTGATAGGCGCTGTGATTACATATGAGTTTAATGATGATGAAGTCATCATTAGTTCAAGTATTCAAGACGCGGTACATCAAGCAAAGATGAATTATTCTTCTTTGTGCTTAATTTGTGAAACAAAGGATGTTTTTTATTTGTATATTTCAAAAAGGCAAGCCTTGATATTACGAAAATCGGATATTTTTGAGGGAAGCCTCTTGGAATTACGGATACTGTTCTTAAAAAATATCCCAGACGGCCGATATGTCGTAAGGGGCATGAAAAAAGCGTTAATTGGGATAACAGATGAAGTGGATGATGTTTAAATGAACGAGGGCAAGGATTAAAGCTGGAAAAAGGCAGGTTAGTCAACCACAATCGAAGAGCCGAAAGCCGACTGCGACGAAGGGGAGGTGAAAAAAATGGGCGAACGTATCTGGACGCCCGAACAGGAAGCGGCCATCGCGGCGCGCGGAGAGAATATCCTGGTTTCCGCCGGGGCTGGCTCCGGCAAAACCGCCGTGCTGGTGGAACGGGTCATCCGTCGTCTTTTTGATGGGCCCGCGCCTGCGGAAATAGACGGAATCCTCATCGTCACCTTCACCAAGGCCGCCGCCGAGGAAATGCGCGCGCGCATCAGCGAAGCCCTCACCAAACGGGCGCAGCAAGAGCCGGAAAATCGGCGCGTTTTGCGGCAGCTGGGGCTTTTGCAGCAGGCGCCCATCACCACCTTGCACTCCTTCTGCCTGGAAACCGTCAGGCAGAACTTTTACCGTGTTGGCCTGCCCGCCTCCTTCCGCATCGCCAAAGAGGTGGAGCTCGGCCTCCTGCAGGAAGAAGTGATGGAGGAATTCATCGAGAACGAATATGAGAGCGGCAATAAAACCTTGCTTGAACTGGCCGACGCCTATGGCGGCTCCAAAGACGACGGCGGTTTGCTGCGCCTCATTTTCAACCTCTATATTTTCAGCCGCAGCCAGCCCGATCCGCGGCGCTGGCTGGAAGAAGCCGCTTTGCCGCCGCCGGATAGCCTCGACGACCTGCCATATGCCCCATATCTTCGCCGCATGATCGAAAAGGAGCTTTCCGTCTGCCTTTTTTATCTGCAAGAAACGGCCGGCCTTTGCGCCGCGCCGGGCGGGCCTTCGGAATGGTCGGGCTATTTGGATGAGGAAATCTCTGCCTGCCGGAACTTGCTGAAAGCGGCGTGCACCTTGCCCTTGGCGCGGCTTTTCGCCCGTTTGGAGGATTTGCAATTCGCCGTCCTGCGCAAAAAAAGCGTGGCTGATGAGGAAGTCAGAGACGAAGTGAAAAAAACCCGGGAGAAGGCCAAGGAAAAACATGCCCGCCTGTTGAAAGATTTCGGCGGCAGGGAGCCATCCGCGCTGCTTGACGACCTGCGGCGGCAGGCCCCGCTGTTTGAGGGCCTGAGCCGCTTGGTACTCGGATATGCGCAGGCTTTGGCGGAGGTCAAACGGCGGCGCGGTTTGGTGGATTTCGCCGACATGGAGCATTTCTGCCTTGAGATTTTGCGCGACGAGGCGAACGGCGTGGCGGCGGAGCTGCGCGCGCGCTTCCAGGAAATTCTGGTGGACGAATATCAGGACGTGAACGCCGTGCAGGAGGCAATCCTCTCACTCGTGGCAAGCGGCGGAAACAGCTTTTTGGTAGGTGACGTCAAGCAGGGGATATATCGCTTCCGCTTGGCCGACCCCACGCTCTTCCTCGAAAAATTCGATGCCTATGGAGCAGGGAAGGGTGGGCGGCGCATTGATCTGAAGCGCAATTTCCGCTCCGTCAAAAGCGTCATCAACGGGGTGAATTTTCTTTTCTCCCGCCTCATGTCGCGCGAGGCGGCGGAAATAGACTATGACGAAAATGCCGAATTAGTTGCCGGGCGAGAGGACGAGGGAGTTCCCCTTGAACTGTGCTTGATAGACAAGAAAAGCGCGGAAGAGGAGGCGGGGGATGATCAGGCCGGGGCGCGGCGCGAGGCCAGGGTGCTGGGGCAAAAGATTTTGCAGTTGCAAAAAGAGGGCTTCCTGCTGCGGGATATGGCAGTTTTGCTGCGTTCCCCGAGGAACCTGGCCGGGGTTTACGGCGAAGAGCTGGCGCTGATGGGCATCCCCTCTGCTTCGGACAGCCGGGGCGCTTATCTGGAAACGCCGGAAGTGACGCTCATTTTATCGCTTTTGCAGGTCATTGACAACCCGCTGCAGGATATTGAGCTGGCCGCGGTTTTGCGCTCGCCTTTGGCCGGCTTCTCCCTTGACGAACTGGCGGAACTGCGCTTTTTCCAAAAGGGCTATCTTTATGAGGCGCTCGTCGCTTCTACGCTGCCCCAAGCCGGGCTTTTCCTCGCCCGTCTGAAAAACTGGGCGGAAGAGGCGCATTTCGGGCGCATCTCCCGGCTCCTTTGGGCGATTTACGGCGAAACCGGATTTTATCACCTGGTGGGGGCCATGCCGCAAGGTGA
>WRDJ01000211.1 GCA_009783495.1 Clostridiales bacterium
AAAACCATGACCGCCGTGGTCAGCATGACGGCGATGACACGCATCCTGCCCTTCAGGAGCAGGAAGTCAAGGATGAGCGCCAAAGTGAAATATACCGCCATGCCGGAATCCGGGCCGCCGTTGGTGAAATAGAGAAAGGGGAAGAAGCCCAGGCTCAGGCTGAATACCACCATATTCGTCACGGCAGGCGCGCTTTCCGGCCAGCGGGCGGAGACGAGGATCAGGCCGATGACGGAGACGAAAACGATGAACATGGCCATTATGTTGATGAGCGGCATCCTTTCAATGACGCGCGCCAGCAGGCCCCAGGCGGCGGCGGCCGCGCTGAAAAAGAGGACAAGGTTCAAGATACGCCTTTCATAGGGCACCTCATCGGAGAGGAATATCCCCATTACGGATGATATGGGCGGTTTCTTTTCTTTCATATGTCATTCGCACCTTTACCATATATTTAACGGAAAAAGTCTTGATAATCCACTATAACACATGGTTTTGATTCTTTCAACAAAAAAGACGCGCAAGCATAAAATCGGCGCGTCTTCCCGCAGCTCACTCTTTTATAACATTAATGCTGTTGATCCCGCTTTTCATGACCAGCTTGCGCAAAAACGCATTATACATGAAGGGCGCTTTCACATATTTAAAAAGCAGCTTCACGCGCATGGGCGCCGATTTGCGGCGGAATTTACGCATCGGGCCGCCGCAGCCGGAATTGAGCACGCACGCCAGGTCATTGGCGCTGTTCAAGGCATAACTGATGCCTTCAAGCGAGGTCGGGCTGATGAACCCCGCCGCTTCGCCCAGCAAAAACGCCCGCTCTTTACCGAGGCAAAAATCGCGCGGGCCGCGCGGCATGGAAATCAGGCAAGCCTCCGTTTTCACAGGTTCCCCAAAGTTGAAGCCTTGCTCTTGCAGCTTCTTTTTCAACAGTTCAAATTTTTGCCGGCTTTGCTTTTTGGCGAAGGCCCCGCCCAGAATGAAATATCCGTCCTTGGAAACGCCCCAGCAATATGAATCGGTGAGGCCGCCGTCAAAAATGCAGGAATAAAAGGGGGCTTGCTCTTCTTCCGCGAACCATTGTTGGATGGCGGCGTATTGCGAGAGCTTTCTTTCCGGGAAAAGCGTTTTCCTCACAATGGAATTCGCGCCGTCTGCGCCGATGACCAACCCGGCGCTTATCTTATGCTCGGCCTTGTCCTGAGTGTATGCGATTTCATAGGAATCCCCGCGTTTTTCGATCCCGGTGCAAATCGCGCCGCTTTTCACCTCCACGCCCCGCGGGATGAGCGAAATAAGCCACATATCGAACTTGTGCCGGTCGAGATTGATATAAAAACGCTGGTAATAACGAGAGAGGCTTTGCCCGGCGTCTATGGTCTTCACGGCAAAAATCTGCGGATCAACCAAGACCTCCTTGGGCAGGGCCAGGTTGAATTTTGAGAGCGCCTTCTGCGCGTCCGGGGCTAGCAGACCGCCGCAGGGCTTTTTGAAAGAGCCTCGCGCCGCCGATTTTTTGTCGAGCGCGATTATCTTGAATTTCTTGTCAAGCAGCCGCGCGGCCGTTGCTCCCGCCGGGCCGAGCCCTATGATGGCGATGTCATATGCAGGGATCACTTCACTCACGCTCCCCGGAACTCTTCCCTCTTGTCTCTTACTTCTGACCTCTCAGATAAACCGACCAATAGCCGAGCGCGACGATGCCGGTGCCGCTGATGATGTTGCCGAGGGTCACCGGCAGCAGGTTGTTGAGGAAGAAGCTGCCCCAGCTGAGCGCACCGGCCTGGATGCCGTATTCGGAAGCGGCGAAGATGCCGGCGGGGATAAAATACATATTGGCGATGCAGTGCTCAAAGCCGCAGAGTACAAAGAGCATGATGGGAAAATAGAGCCCGGCGATCTTCCCGCCCACGGTCTTGGCGCTCAGACTCATCCAGACCGCTATGCAGACGAGCAGGTTGCAGAGCACGCCGCGGATGAGCGCGTCGGAAAAGCTCAGCGAAACCTTATATTGCGCCGTGTTCACCACGGCGGCCGCCAGCCCCTCGTCGAAAAAAGAGGGCGTGTGTCCATAGACAAAGAGCGCGGCAATGAGGACGGCCCCGATAAAATTGCCTATGTAAACAATGACCCAGTTTCTTATCATCCCGCTGAATTTGGCCTCTTTTTCCATCACGGAGATGATTATCATGTTGTTGCCGGTGAAAAGCTCGCTTCCGGCCACCAGAACCATGGCCAGCCCGGCCGGGAAGACGAGCGCGCCGACCAGCCTGGCAATTGAGGCCGAGGCCACCGAGACCGAGGCGGTCGTCGAGGCGGCGCCGGCAAAAGCGATGAACATACCGGCCATAATTGACAAAACCATCAACCGGGAAAATTCCATCTTGGTTTTCAGCGCGCCTGCCGCCACATAATTCTTTGCCACTTCCGCGGGTGTATTCATTTTCCATCCCCTGTCGTTTTCATTATTTGTTCTTATTATATTGACATAAGGCGGCGCAAATGTCAATAAGCCGGCTGCGCTCGTCCCGGACCCAAAATAAGCCCTGTTATCAATAATGATAGCGGGGCTTTAAAAAGGCAGCTTATCTGGGCCGGTTTTTCCGCAAAGCTCCTTTGCGGAAAATAATATTACCGACTTCTTATGATCAGCTTTTTTAAGGCCGATAAATCTTTTTTTATCCTTTTATGCTCGAAGGGCAAGGACAGTAATAAAGCGAGGGCAGAGAAATAAACAAAAAAAGGAATCACAAGCCATACTATGGG
>WRDJ01000212.1 GCA_009783495.1 Clostridiales bacterium
CGAACCGGTGGTCGGCATAGGGGAAGGGGCTTTCAAAAACAGCGGCATAATGTCCGTATATCTCCCGAACAGCGTAACGAGCATCGGCGATAGGGCGTTTTCTGGTTGCAGTGGGTTGACCAGCGTGACAATCCCGAACAATGTGACGAGCATCGGTGATGACGCCTTTCAGGGCTGTACGGGCTTGACGAGCGTGACAATCCCGAACAGCGTGACGAGCATCGGCGGTGAAGCGTTCGGCGGTTGCACGGGCTTGACAAACTTGAATGTAGAAGGCCCTGTGAAAACCGGAGGCTATATTTGGTTCGGAGGGATTTTTTGGCGCGTGCTGGAGGTGCAGGGCGGCAAGGCGCTGATTATAAGCAATGATATACTGGAAAGACGTCAATACAATGGGAAATTTGAAAAAATAACATGGGAAAACTGCGATTTACGGGGATACCTGAACAACGAGTTTTATAACACCACCTTCACGGCGGCGGAAAGGACGCGCATCGCGACGACGCAGGTGAAAAACGACGACAACCAATGGTATGGCACGGCTGGCGGCAACGATACCACGGACAAGATATTCTTATTGAGCCTGGAGGAAGCGGTAAAATATTTCGGCGACAGCGGGCAGTTAGCCAATAGGCCGGGTGACACGTGGTGGATAGACGACCAATATAATTCCGCGCGAATCGCTTATCGCAAAAACGGAAAAGCTGAGTGGTTCGCTGTGTGGTGGTGGCTTCGGTCGCCCGGCTTCGATAGTGGTAGTGCCGCCATCGTCGATGGTGACGGTTCTGTCGGCGTCCGTGGCTACAATGTCCACGTTGGTGACTACTATGTCTACAACGACTATGCTAGCGGCGGCGTTCGCCCCGCTTTGTGGCTCGATCTGAAATAAAACAGAAGCAAGAAGCAAGAAGAGAGAAGCAAGAGTGTGAAGGAAACGGCAAATTGCCGTTTCCTTTTATAAAACAGAGAACGGGACCCGGAAAAACAAAAACAAAGCAACAGGGGCGCGGTCTTTGCCGCCGTTCGGCGGTCGGAAAAATTTTCCCGGAATCAAATAAAAAGAGCGGAAAGGCGTTTGTCGAACCGCTTTTTTTTATTTTATCTCTTGCCCAAATCAGGTATTTTTTGTATAATATATTCCATGCTTGTTTACAGCAAACAGCTCGAAAGAAAAAGGAGGTTTTATTTTGCCCGTCATCAGGATTATCGCGGATTCCAGCTGCGATTTGAGAAATACGGAATATGTCAAAGAATTCATCACGGTGCCGGTTCCCATCATCTTCAAAGAGCGGTCTTTCCAGGATCAGGGCGACATCAACATCATGGATTATTTCAGCGCCATGAAGCAATCCCCGCATTTCCCGCAGACCTCCCTGCCCAGCCCGCAATCCTTCATCAACGCCTTTTCCGCCGCGGAACCGGCAGACGACATCATCTGCATCACCGCCAGCTCGAAAATTTCCGGCATCTTCAACAGCGCCAATATCGCGAAACGCATCGCGGAAGAAGAGGGGCTGGTTTCCGCGCGCATCCACCTGGTGGATTCCAAAAACGTCTCCATCGGCATGGCGCTCTTCATCCGCACCGCCCTTGATATGGTCAAAAACGGAGAAGTCATCGGTGATATCCTGGCCCGTCTCGAAGAAATGACCCGCACCGTCAGCATGTATTTTGTGCTCGACACCCTGAAATATGCCATCAAGGGCGGCCGGCTGAGCGGGCTCAAACCGATGGTGGGGCAGCTTTTGAACATCAAGCCGGTCTTATATTTCGACGAAGGCGTGGTGCGTGACGTTGACCGCATCTTCAAGCAAAAGCAGATCGAGGAATGGCTGGTAAAGAAGTTTTTCAAAAGCGCGCTATCCTTTGAGCAGGCTGCCATCGCCCAGGGCGACGCCCTCGCGCGTGCCGGGTCACTAGAGGCGCGCCTGAAAGCCAAAGCCCCCGGCATCCGCATCCTCATCCAGGAAGTGGGGCTGGCCGTCGGGGCATACGCGGGGCCGGGCGTGATCGGCATCGCTTTTGAAGAAAAAAACAAATGAGAAAATAAAAAAGCGGAGGCAAAACCAATGACAACGGAAAAAACGGAAAGAACCTATATCATGCTCAAGCCCGACGCATTAAAAAGGGGCCTGATCGGCGAAATCATCGCCCGTATAGAAAAAAAAGGCTATAAAATCAAAAAGATCAAGACCCTTGAGTTGGATGAAGCGATACTCAAAGAGCACTACGCTCACATCGCGGCCCGCCCCTTCTTCCCCTCCCTGCTGCAATATATGACCTCCGGCCCGGTCGTTGCCATGATTGTCGAAGGCCCCGACGCGGTGTTGGGCATGAGGATTTTGATGGGCGCCACCAAGTTTGAGGAAGCCCTGCCCGGCACCATCCGGGGAGATTACGCCTTTTGCACCACGGAAAACCTCATCCACGGCTCTGATTCGCCGGAAAACGCGGAAATTGAGATCGCGCGCTTTTTCGGGGAATAAAACGCTTCGCGCAATCTAAAAAACGCCGCCCTGTCATGAAAAATCGGGCGCTGTTTTTTTCGAGCATAAAGGTTCTGTGTTTTTTATCAGGCAGGCGTGGTTGCCGCTGAAAGCGGCAACCACGTCTGCTTAAACGTTTCCCTCTCCTTGGAGGAAAAAAAGGGGGGGTAAAATTATTTCCTAAAAAAGCCGAAAGATAGAAGCGGTCATGAGACACAAAACGAGGCCGATCACGGTCGGGATGAGAAAGGCCAGTGCCGTCCAGCGCCACGAACC
>WRDJ01000213.1 GCA_009783495.1 Clostridiales bacterium
ACCGCGCAGGTGGGGTGGGCGCGGCCGGCCCGGCGCGGCACCGCGGCCTCGTGGCCTCGCGCCGCGCCCGCCAGCGTCCGAGCCAGCCCGGGGGTCACCAGCGGAAGGTCGCAGGCCAGGCAGAAGACCCACTCCCGGGTCGCAGCGCGGAGTCCCGCCTCGATGCCGGCCAGCGGCCCGGCGCCGTAATCATTTTCGTCCACCGTCACTACCACGGCGCTGTTGCCACGGCCCGATTTGCGCGGGGAAAAGCTCATGCCGTTGGTGGCCACGCCGCCGCTTTCGCTCGCGGCGTTGATCACATATCCGCCCGGGCACATGCAGAAAGTATAAGTGCCCCTGCTGCCCCGCTGAAAGGTCAGATGGTAATCCGCCGCCTTAAAGATGGGGTGTGAGACGTTTTCCCCAATTTCCCCATATTGAGACAGATTGATGGCCTTTTGGCTGTGTTCGATGCGCAGGCCGACCGCGAAAGGCTTGGAGGCCAGCGCCACCTGCTTCTCATGCAGCATAGTGAAAGTATCGCGGGCGCTGTGGCCGGATGCCAGCAGCAAAACCTGCGCTGGTATCTCGCCCTTGTTCTTGATCTTCAGGCCGCAAAGCGTTTTGTCTTTCAAGATAATGTCTTCCATTTTGGTGTCGAAAAAGACGCGCCCGCCCAAGGAGATGATCTTGCGGCGCAGGTTGGGCACCACTTTGCGCAGAATGTCGCTCCCCAGATGGGGCTTATGCCAATACAGTATATCCGCCGGGGCGCCGCAGCGTACCAATTCGTCGAAAACTCTTTGTGAAAAAACGCTTTGCCCGCGGAAGGTCAGCTTGCCGTCGGAAAAGGTGCCGGCCCCGCCCTCGCCGAACTGCACATTGCTCCCGTCGTTCAGAATACCCGTGCGCCAGAAATGTTCGATATCCATGACGCGGCTCTGCACGTCTCTCCCCTGCTCGAATAGCAGCGGGTTATAACCCATTTCCGCCAGGGCCAAAGCCGCGAAAAGGCCGGCCGGCCCGGCCCCCACCACCACCGGGGGATAAACCAAGGCTCCCTTGCCGGGTTGCAACGCAAAGCCTTCTTCCGCCGGACGGGGTTCCAGCTTGACGCCGCGCCCCCTTGCCGCCAGCGGGCCATAATGGCGGCAGTCAATGTCAATGGTATAGACAAAGACGGGGCGCTCTTTTTTACGGGCGTCCAAGGCTTTTTTTATAATCTTGAACTCGGTGACGGCTTCCGGCTTAACCCCCAGGGCCCGCGCCGTTTTTTTGAGCAAAACGGCCTCGTCCTCGTTCAGGGAAAGCTCCAGGCCGCTTAAACGCAAGGCCTTTATTTCTCTCATGTCAACCCCTGTTGAAAATTTTTGTGATGCCGGCGAAACACTAAGGCGCGTCTTCCTCGCCCGGCGGCTCAGGCACGGTGACAATGACCGTGATGCTTTGCGGCGTGACCGTGACCGATTCCGCGGCGATATTGGGAAGAGAACCGACGCTTAAGCGCACAAAATGTTCACCCGGCGGCAAATCGTAAAGATCAAGATAGACTCTTATATCTTCCGCCCTGAGCTTGGCCACCGCGCTAGCCGCCCCGGAGATGGTCACGCTGACAAAAAGTTCTTCCCCGAATTCCCACTCGGCGTCCTCATCCGCGGGCCGGCCTCTGACCGCGACGGCGATATTATCAAAGGTTTTCTCTTCAACGGGCTCTATGCTTATAAGGACGGCGACCTTGGTGACCTCTCCCAGAGAAATCCCGTCGCCCACCACGATTTCAACCGTACGCAGCATATTCTGATTGGCGCCATTGATGTCAATGGCTTCGGTCGAGACGCTGAGCAGGTTGAGCAGCTTGCTCCATTCTCCGTAAACCTTGACGGCCCCCGGCTCGACCTGAACCCCGGTCAAAACATAACCGGGCATCGGCTTTCCCTGCACATGAGGATTGACCGCCACGGTTTTGTCCGGCTGGTCGGTGGTGACCATGACGGTGGCTTCCACCACGGAGGGGCTGATGATGAAGCGATGAGTGATGGCATTGCCTTTTTCGTCCACCACCTGCACCGGCAAATGCCGGGTATAGGTCGTCATGCTGGCCTCTATGGAGATCGCCACAAAAACCCTGTCTATCTCATTCAGATATTTGGCCGGGCCGGAAATATCCACTTTTGTAATGAAAACAACGGGGTCGCTTCTGTTATATCCGGGGGGAGAGGGCTCGGAGTATACCACTACGACGGAAAGATCAAAGGTGCGCGTCTCCATGGGCTCAATAAGCACGGGGAGGCTGAGCGGCGAAACGGAAACAAGCAGCACCCCTTCCGGCAGAGGGGATATCGTGACCTGCGGGTTATGCTCTCCCGGCCCCAGCCCGTTCAAATCCACATAGGCGTGAATATCCATGGGCGAAAGCTCTTCCATGGCCCGGTCGGAACCCTTCACCCTCACCGACACCTGATAGAGCTCTTCGCTCACGCACAGATCGGCGGCCAGATTGCGCAACTGCACCGGCACCGTGTAGTTGCTTTCCGTGGGGGTGTTCCGAAACTGGCCGACATAAAACCACAAAAGAACGGCCAGAAAGAGGGCTCCGAGCCGGAAATAGAGAAGGTCGCCTTTTTTATCTTTTTTCTTTTTCCAGGTTTTCCAAAAATGCTGCGCCGGCTTTTCGGGATCAAGGTCATGCAAAAGCGTCTCGCGCAGTTGTTTTTCATCCAGATAACGCACCAGCTTGCCGCCCTTGGCCAAAGAAATGACGCCGTTTTCCTCCGA
>WRDJ01000214.1 GCA_009783495.1 Clostridiales bacterium
TAGCCCGCCAAAAAGCCCTTGGACACGCATTCCCGCAGGCCCTTTTCCACCGCCGGG
This sequence comes from Clostridiales bacterium, assembly GCA_009783495.1. Taxonomy (GTDB): domain Bacteria; phylum Bacillota; class Dehalobacteriia; order UBA4068; family UBA4068; genus WRDJ01. The sequence continues at coordinate 58 of WRDJ01000214.1, forward strand.
AAATACTGCTTGGGCACCGTGCCGCCCACGACCTCCTCGGCGAAAATGAAGTCCTCGCCGCAGGGCTCAAAGCGAATATACACGTCGCCGTACTGGCCGTGGCCGCCGGATTGCTTCTTATGCTTGCCCTGTTTTTCCACCTTCTTGCGGATGGTCTCGCGGTAGGCCACCCTGGGGACGGTGAGATCGACCTCCACGCCGAATTTCGTGCGCAGCTTGGATACGACGACATCCAGGTGCTGATCGCCCAGGCCGGAAACCACCTGCTCCTTCGTCTCGGAGTTCACCTCGAACTTGATGGTGGGGTCCTCCTCGATCAGGCGGGACATGCCGATGGCCACCTTTTCCTCCTCGCCCTTCTTGCGCACCTTCACCGCCATGGAAAGGCAGGGGAAGGGGAAATCCACGCCGGCCAGGGCCACGGGGTTCTTCGCGCCCGTGAGGGTGTCGCCGGTCTTGAAGGAGCTGAGCTTCGTCACCACGCCGATGTCCCCGGCGGGGATGGCGGCGGCGTCCTCCTGCTTGCCGCCGCGCACATAGATGATCTTGCCCATGCGCTCGGTTTCGCCCGTGCGGCTGTTGTAAGCGGGCTCGGCGGCGGTGAGCGTGCCGGATACCACCTTGAAAAAGCTCATCTTGCCCACATAGGGGTCCGCCACCGTCTTGAAGCAAATCGCGTTGACGCCTTCGGCGTTTTCAGTGCCGGGCTCCGCCCTGGGCGCGGGCGAAATGGCGGCAAGGCCATTGAGCAGCAGGTCCACGCCGTCGGCGGTGTAGCCCGCGCAGGCGTAGATAGGATAGATCGAGCCGTCGGCGACGCCCTTCGCCAGCCCTTCCAGGAGCTCTTCCGGGGTAAATTCCTCGCCCTCGAAGTATTTTTCCATCAGGGCGTCGTCGGTGCCGGCCACAGTCTCCCTGAAGATTTCATGCAGGTCCCCGATCTGGCCGTCATCGGGGAAGGGGATCTCCACGGCCTTGCATTTCTCATACTTATACGCCTTGCCGGTGACGAAGTCCGCGTAGCCGACGACGGCGTCGCCCTGCATGATGGGCACCACTACGGGGCAGGCCTGGGTCTCGTGCCGCTCGCGGATGGCGGCGAAGCTCTTATAGAAATCGCGGTTTTCCGCGTCGCACTTGGTCACCGCGAAGAAGACGGCGCAGCCCCGGGCTTTCGCCGCCCGCATGGCCTTCTCCGTGCCCACCCCGTAGTCGTCCCCGGCGGTCTCCACGATCAGCGCCGTTTCGCTGGCCCGCATGGCCTGGGCCATCTCCCCCGCGAAGTCGAACAGGCCGGGGCTATCGAGCAGGTTGAGCTTTTTGCCGCCCCATTCCAGGGAGGCCACAGCCAAGGAGACCGACGCTAAGCGCCGCTTCTCCTCCGGATCGAAGTCCATCACGGTGTTGCCGTCGCCGATGCGCCCCAGGCGTTCGCTGGCCTTGGCCAGGTAGAGCATGGCCTCCGCCAGGGTGGTCTTGCCCCGCCCGCCGTGCCCCGCCAGGGCGATATTGCGGATGTCCGCCGCAGCATACGATTTCAAATCATTTCTCCTCCGAAGTTTAGATTTCAGACATTAGATTTTTAGACATTAGCCGGGGATGCGGGTCTGAAGTCTAATGTCTACAGTCTAACGTCTATTTTAACACATCTGTCAAGGGATTTCAATCATTTTTTTGATTTTCGCGAAAAACGGTTTTACAGTAAGGAATTTCCTTGTGCCGTACGACTAATTGGTAAATATAACATTGGAGGTCTGTCTCATGAAAAAGCTCCTCGCGTGTGTTCTTGCGTTCCTGCTGCTGCTGAGTGCGGCGATTCCCGCTTTTGCCGCGGAATCCGCCCCTGACCTGGCCACCGCGGTTGTCACCGCCATCGAAGCCGAATGGGACGGCACGATAGAAAGGTTCGACGCCTGGAGGCTGGCGCCGTATTCTCTTTCCAAGGAAAGCGTTACCATCACGCTGCTTGTCGAAGGCCATGGGCCAGTGGTGCTTGACCGCTGGTCCGGTATCGCGGAGAGTAGAGTCGTGTGGCACGTTGCTTCCTCCATTAGCGGCAACGGCGAAACGGCAACTTTTCTTTTCTTTAGTACGTATTTTGAGCAGGCCTTCGAAGCTGCCCATGGAATCAAATATTACCAGGATTACCCCGCGTATTACGCCACGCTGCCGCAAACGAGCTTTCAGCTCCCCGAAAACTGCGCCGAGATTTACATCAAGCAGCAGGAGTCAATCCCCGCGCTTTCCCTCGGCGTGGCGGGCAGCTGGCCGGACGAGCTATACACGTTCACGCCGGAAAAAAGCGGGACATATTATGTCCGGGGCGTCAATTTATGGACGCAAATTGTGATTTTCAATTCCCGCTTTGAAGAAATTGCCCGGGAAGAGCCCTATAATTTCGGATACTTCAGCATGCGTTTTGAGGCGGGCGAAACGTACTATATATTCAATTCAACCCAGGACGTGCGCATCGACGACAGCCTTCGCCCCCTGAACCGGACGGTTATAAGTGATTTTGTCATGACGGTATTTGCTGTATTTTCCGTTGCCGCCCTGTTTGGCTTTGGGATTTTGCTGTCGCCCTTTAGCTGGCTGCTCAGCCTGTTCAGGCGATAAATTTACGCATCCCACTGCTTTTCCATATCGGCCAGAAAATCCTCCGCCTCCATGCGCGTTTTAATCCCGTGCACCTGGTAGA
>WRDJ01000215.1 GCA_009783495.1 Clostridiales bacterium
AGCAAATCCCAAAGCTTGACGCCCTCATATTCGTTGACGTACCAATAGTTGGAGTTGGCCATGGAATATTCGGCGCGCCAGCCCATGCCGCCCAAGGCCGGTTTGCCGTCGGCGCCATAGGCCACCATGGCTTCCAGCTGCGCCACCGTATAGTTGATCTCGCGGCCGATCTTGCTGCCGGTTAGGGTGATGATATACTGCGAGTTTTCCGCCGTGTCATAAGGCGCGGAATCGTGCTTGAAGCCCGGCACGCTGTCTTCCCCGACATAGATATAGGCCATATTGGTAAAGCGGGTATAGGAGGCGTTGGTGTCGCCCGGAACAACGCTTTTGTCATAGACCAGCTTGATGCAGCCGTCCTCATTGGCCAGCTCGGCCACGGAACCGGCCTGATTGTCATAAACGAAGGGGGCGGTGCGTTCGCCGTTGGAAACGCCGTAGGCCACGATGATCGGCTTGCCCGCCAGTTCCGCCGCCAGAATCTGCGCCAAAGTGAATTCGGCGATGGTCTGGCGCACCCGGTCTTTGATCGAGACCTTGGCGGCCAGGTCGGTCATTTCCACGCCCGCCGCCTTCATTTCCATCAGGATATGCCACAGGCTGACGCCTTCATAGGTCATGGTGGTGGCGCCGGGCCGGTAATCCGTATATTCGCCCCTGAAAGCGCCGCCGTTTTCTTCTTCCACCTGGCGGATCGAGAGGGGAACGCTGGCCTTCACGCCGGGGCCTTCCACGGTCAAGGTGGCGCCGGTGATCGAGTCTATGTTATAGGGCGCGTTCTGCCCGGTGATGCCGCCGTTATTGATGTGCTTGAAAGGGCTTGCCGCAAAATCTATGCCGCTTTTGCTGGTAACTTTGATCTCCGTAATCATTTTCACGGGGGTTTTGCCCTGCGTATAGACCGTCAGGTAACCGTGGATGTTCGCGTCGTTCCTCGCCGTATCATAAATGCCAGTCAGGTCGGCGGCGCTTGTGCCCACCGCATAGGCCAGGACATATTCATTGGCGGCGCTTCTGATCTCGCCGACCGTCACCTTGGGGTTGGCATAACCGTCGGCGGAAACGAATTCCACCTCGTCATTATCGCCGTATCCGGCCAGCAGCAGGTATAACGGCACACCCATGACATAATCCGTCCTGCTCCCGCCAGAACCGGAATATGTATAGTTCCCGCTTATCCTCGGTTGCAACAGCAGTTCCGCCCGCGTATAGGTTTTGCCGCCCGCGTTTAAGATGGCAGGCAGCTCGGCCCCCACCAGCAGCTTCTGCACGTTTTGGTTGAATACGGGGTTGTTTTGATCCTCCGTGCTCAACTGCCCGATAATCAAACGCGGGGCGGAGGTGTCGCTCACCACCTGCGCGTCGGCGGGCACGGTGGGCGCGGTGGCATAGACCGATTCCAGGGCCAGCATTACGGGCACGGGAATCGCTCCTTCGGCGTTGGGCGTGGCGGCGGCAAAATGGGGATAGCAATAGCGCGCCGCTCCAAAACCTTGCGTGGTACTGGAACCGCCGGCCACACTGCTGACGCTTGGATCCAAGGTGGCGGAATAACCGTCCGAGGCCAAGGCTTTCACCGTATAATCGTTATACTTTTCCGGCATAAAGGCGGTTCCGGCGAAAAGGGTGGAAAGCAAAACGCCCCTCGCTTTGTAATATCGTTTGGTCAGTTGGGTGTTGATGGACGAATATGTATAATAGTTCGGGTCCATCATCGCCCGCAATTCTGTCATGGTATAGGCTTTTTCGCCCGCGATGGCCGCCGTCAGGTCAGCCGCAGTGGGGTTGCCGCCCACGATGCCCGTTCCGGTGACCACCAGAACGGCCTGCTCCGTCACGGGGTTCCACTCCTCCGCCGCCTTGACGCCGCCACCCAAAGCGAGGCCCAACAGCACCACGAGAAGGAAGGCCCCCAAGACCGCCTTGCTCAAAACTTTCCCCCGGCTTGACATTTCCATTGTCTCCCAATCCTCTCTGAAAATTTATTTTTCCCGCAATAGCCGCGGTTTTCCAATAAAAAAGTCTTTCCCGGAAAACATCAGGAAAGACTGCGCGCCATAAAAAACAAGACGGCAATAATTTTCTTTCCTGAAAGGGAGGCATGGCAGTTTCCTCGCTATGCCCTAGCGGCCTGCAGCCCATAGGATGTTCCCTTAGGGCCAAAGACTCGAAAATTATTTTTGGATTATGAAATTACTTTGCATTATAACGCCCCGCGCGGCAAATGTCAAGGGCTTTTTTTCCGACTCGGCTCAACTTAACGTCTGATTTCATATTCGTCAACGACGCGGCCTTCGCCGTCCTTCGCCAGCAGGGAAAAAAGGTTATCGTCGTAATTCAATTCCACATATACCGCCGTATTCCCCAGGCCCGCAGCGAAATAATCATAGTCCTCAAAGATGTAATGCTTGACCCCGGAAGAGGCCATCACCTGCACGACGCCGCCGCTGGCCGCCGCGCCCGCAAGCAGCGGCACGGTGCGAGTATAGGCGTGTTGATGCCCGCAGAGAATCAAGTCTACGCCATGCGCCTCCAGGATGGGCAGATAGAATTGGCGCAGCGTTTCCGCGCGCTGCTCATCCTTGGGACTCTCGCTTGCCGGATAATACGGGTGATGCTGGACAACGATCTTCCAGGCTTGGGTTTCCGCGTTTTGCAGGTCGTTTTCCAGCCAGGCGGTGAGAGCGGGGGCATAGCCTGCGTTGCCCATGAGGTTGCTGTCCAGAAAGATGAAATGGGCATTCCCGTAATCG
>WRDJ01000216.1 GCA_009783495.1 Clostridiales bacterium
ATCATCACCCTCTTGCTGTCTCTGCTTTTGATGGCGCCTTTTCTGCGCCCCTTGGCCTTTCCGCGCAACAAGTATTTCCCGATTCTGTTCATCCAAAACAAAACCAACCGCCTGCCGCTGCTCTTTTTCTCCACCCTGCGCATCGCCATCGCCACCTTCATGGTCGTCTATCTGGCATGGCGCGTCCTGGACATAAACATATTGTATCTGGCTCTGCCCGCTCTTCTCGGAATATTCCTGCTTTCCCGCGCAGACGCGCTGCTCGGCAGGTCTTTGCAGATAGAGGCCCGCTTCCTGGCCAATTTCAACGAGAAGCAGCTTTGTGAGCATGAAGGCTGTCCGGACGGCACTTCGGTGCAGAACCTGCTAAGCGAACAGCTTTGGGTCGGGGAATATCTCATCGGCGAAGGTTTCGCGGATTCCGGCAAGGCGCTCGCGCAGCTGCATTGGCGGCGCATATATGACGTCCATGTGGTGAAAATAATTTCCCGCAAAAAACATATCAATATCCCGGAAGGCGGGCAAAAGCTGCACGAGGGGGACGTCGTTTTCCTGCTGGCCCCCAAGGAGCAGCTGGATAATTTCAAGATGATTCTGCCCCTGCGTTTTCCCTGCATAACGGAGCAAAAAGCGCCGGTGACCCTGCGCGCCTTCATCGCCGGGCAGGACACGGAGCATGAGGGACAGCAACTGCTCTGTTATGCCATTGAGGTTGATAAAAACACCCCCTTCGCCGGCAAAAGCGTCAAGGATTCCGGCCTGCGCGCCGTTATGAATTGTTTGGTCATCGGCATCCAGCGGGGCAATTATCCCATCGTTGACCCCGACGTGCGCACCATCATCAGCAATAAAGACCGGGTTTGGGTTCTGGGCAGTCAAAAGATGGCCGGTATGCTGATCCGCGAGGGTCTGTTGCAGAGCGAAGCCGAAGAGGAATCCCCGGAGCCCGACCTGCAGAACTCGGAAATGGCCTAAGCGGCGCCTCTTACTGAGGTGGGGTTAAGCAAACATAATTCAAAACGGGACTCGGTTTATACTTAACCGCGTCCCGTTTTTCTTCTATCTTCTGTCTTCTATCTTCTGCCCTCTGCCACAGCTACGCGATGCTTACTGCCGGCGAACCTATGTCACGGTCACGCTTTTGGCCAAATTTCTCGGCTGATCCACATCGCAGCCGCGCGAAACAGCCGCGTAATAAGCCAGAAGCTGCAAGGGCGCCACCGTCAGGATGGGCGAAAGAAAATCCGGGGCGGGCGGCAGGTAAAGCACGTCGTCGGCGCAATCCCTGATGCTCTCGTTATCCGCAAAGGCCAGCGCGATGACATAGGCGTCCCTGGCCTTCACTTCCTTGACATTGCTTACGCTCTTTTCCAACACATCCTTTTGCGTGCACAAGGCCAAAACCGGCAGGCCGTCCACGATGAGGGCCAGCGGGCCGTGCTTCAACTCGCCGGCCGCATATGCCTCGGCGTGGATATAGGAAATTTCTTTGAGCTTGAGCGCACCTTCCAGGGCCGCGGCATAATCCAATCCGCGCCCGATGAAAAAGGTGTTCTCATGGCCGTTGAATTTGCGGGAAAGCTCTTTGATCTGCGGAGAAAGCCGGTCAATGATCTCCTGCACCTGGTTGGGCAGGCGATAAAGGGCCTTGATAACGGGACGCAGTTCTTCCGGGGTCAGGTGTCCCAGGGTTTGCGCGAAATATAATGTAAGAAGATAAAGCGCCATCAACTGCGTGATATAGGCCTTGGTGGAGGCCACGGCGATCTCCGGCCCGGCCCAGGTGAAGATGACGTCGTCGGCTTCCCGGGCGATGCTGGAGCCCAAAACATTGGTGATGGCCAACACCCTGGCGCCGCGGCTTTTGCTCTCGCGCAGCGCCGCGATGGTGTCGGCGGTCTCGCCGGATTGAGAGATCACCAGCACAAGGGTGTTTTTGTCTATGATCGGGTCGCGGTGGCGGAATTCCGAAGCGATGTCAATCTCCACCGGCAGGCGCAGCAGTTTCTCCATGAAATATTTGCCGACCATGCCAGCGTGATAGGAGGTGCCGCAGGCCACGATGAAAACGCGGGAGACGCGCTCCAACTCTTCCCGGCTCATGGCGAACTCGCTGAATTCCACGCCCCGCATATCCGGGGAGACACGGCCCTTCAGGGTTTGACGCAGGGCCCAGGGCTGCTCGCAGATCTCCTTGAGCATGAAATGCTCATAGCCGCCTTTTTGCGCCGCGCTCACGTCCCAACTGATGCGCTGAATTTCTTTGCTCACCGGCTGCATATCGAAATAGACCTGCGCGCCTTGCCTGGTGAGGACGGCGGTCTCCCCGTCTTCCATGATGATGATGTCGCGCGTGTGGCTGATGAGCGCGGGGATATCCGAAGCGAAGAAAAATTCGCCCTCTCCCAGGCCGATGATGAGCGGGCTGTCCTTGCGCGCGGCGGCCAGCAGGTTTGGGGAATCCTGACAAAGGGCAACGATGGCGAAAGAGCCGCGCAGCAGCTTGGCGGCCTGATTGAGCGCGAACGGCAGATCGCCCTCATAAAAATGCTCGAGCAGATGGGCGATCACTTCGGTATCCGTTTCCGAGGTGAAAATATGTCCTTCAGCCAAAAGGAATTCTTTCAATTCCAGATAGTTCTCGATGATGCCGTTATGCACCACGGCGATTTTGCCCAGGCAATCCGTGTGGGGATGAGAGTTTTCGTCCGAAGGGCGACCGTGAGTGGCCCAGCGCGTGTG
>WRDJ01000217.1 GCA_009783495.1 Clostridiales bacterium
GCGGAAGGGCTTGTCAGGCGTCAGGCCTCGGTCATACATCGTGTACAGAATGCGGCGATGTACAGGCTTCAAGCCGTCGCGCACGTCGGGCAGGGCGCGCCCCACGATCACGCTCATGGCATAGTCTATATAGGATTCCTTCATTTCCGCTTCAATGCTGCGGTCTATGATTCGTCCGTGCGTATATTCCATCATTTCCTCCTGACTCGTGGGCAACATAAGCGGCGCATAGCGGTGTCGCATCGTCGGCTCGGTCGTTCACGTATAAAAACCATACGCTCGTTCCCTCGCCCTCCTCGCTTCTTGCTCTGCTTGCTTCTCTTGCCTCTTCGGTTGTTAAGCAGTCCGTGGCCTATATATCCAGATTCCTCACATATTTGGCGTTGGACTGGATAAACTCTCTTCTCGGCTCCACCTTGTCTCCCATCAGGACGGTGAAAGCATCCTCGGCGGCCATCACGTCATTGAGCGAAACCTGCAAAATGGTGCGGTTTTCCGGGTTCATGGTCGTCTCCCAAAGCTGCTCAGGGTTCATCTCGCCCAAGCCTTTATAACGCTGCACATTATATTTCTCCCGGCCGTTTTTCGCCAGATATTCCTCCAGCTCTTCTTCTTTATAGCAATAATATTCGTCTTTGCCTTTGACGGCCTTGGCCTTGAAGAGGGGCGGCTGCGCGATATAGACATAGCCCGCCTCCACCAAAGGGCGCATATAACGGAAAAAGAAGGTCAAAAGCAAGGTGCGGATATGCGAGCCGTCCACGTCGGCGTCCGTCATGATGATCAGCTTGTGATACCTGGCCTTTTGTATGTCGAATTCGTCGGCGATGCCGGTGCCCATGGCGGTTATCATGGCGCGGATCTCCTCATTGCCCAAAATCTTGTCCAAGCGCGCCTTCTCCACGTTGAGGATCTTGCCGCGCAAAGGCAGAATGGCCTGGGTACGCCGGTCTCTCCCTTGCTTGGCCGAACCGCCGGCGGAATCGCCCTCAACCAGATAAAGCTCGGAAAGAGCCGGGTCTTTCATGGAGCAATCGGCCAGCTTGCCGGGGAGCGCCGTCCGTTCCAGGGCGCTTTGGCGGCGCGTCAGTTCCCTGGCCTTGCGCGCGGCCTCGCGCGCCCGCGCGCTCTGCACCGCCTTGTCGAGAATATGCCGAGTGTGGGAGGGGTTCTCTTCGCAGAAAGTGCCGAGCCCCTCTGACACAATGCCGTCCACGATGCCGCGCACCTCGGTATTGCCCAGCTTGGTCTTGGTCTGCCCCTCAAACTGCGGCTCTTCCACCTTGACACTGATCACCGCGGTCAGGCCCTCACGCGCGTCCTCGCCGGAAAGATTGGCGTTGCCCTCCTTCAGGAAGTTGAGCCGCCGCGCGTAATCGTTGACCACCCTGGTGAGGGCGGTCTTGAAGCCGGCCTCGTGCGTGCCGCCCTCCTGCGTGTTGATATTGTTGGCATAGGAGAAAATGCTTTCAACATAAGCGTCGGTATATTGCATGGCGATTTCCACCTGCACCCCGTCCTTCTCTTTGCCGAAAAAGATCACCGGGGCCAGCGGCTCCTTGGCGTTGTTGAGGAATTTGACAAAATCGGCGATGCCGCCGCTGTAATGATAGAGCGTATCAAACTCGTCCCTCTGATCGGTCAGCCTAATTTTGATATTTTTGTTAAGGAAGGCCAGCTCGCGCAGACGCGCGGCCAGAATGTCGCGGGAAAACACCAATTCCTCGAAAACCTGCGGGTCGGGGGAAAAGGTGATGGTGGTGCCGGTCGCTTCGTCCGGGGCCACCTTCTTAAGGTCATAAAGCGGCTTGCCCCGCTCATATTCCTGCCGCCAGAGGAAGCCTTCGCGCCGCACCTCCACCTTGAGCGCCGAGGAAAGGGCGTTGACCACGCTCATGCCCACGCCGTGCAGGCCGCCGGAGACTTTATATCCGCCGCCGCCGAATTTGCCCCCGGCATGCAGCATGGTCAGAGCTGCTTCCACCGCTGCCTTGCCGGTTTTTTCGTGGATGCCCACCGGGATGCCGCGTCCGTTGTCGCTCACCGTGACGGCGTTTTCCGGCGTTATTATAACGGTTATCTCATCGCAAAAACCGGCCAGGGCTTCGTCCACGCTGTTGTCCACGATTTCGAAAACCAGATGGTGCAACCCGCGCGCGCCGGTGGAACCGATATACATACCGGGGCGGCGGCGCACCCCTTCCAAGCCTTCCAAAATCTGTATCTGCCCGGCGTCGTAATCCGCGCCGTTTATCTTTTTGTTCTCATTGCCGGCCATTTATTTCCTCCCTTAACAAAATAAAGTATCCTCATAAAAATTATACCACAATATCTGCCACAACACAAGTTTTTCTTCCTAATAATATGGAATATTTTTTCCGACAAAACATCGCTCCGGCCTGCGTTTTTGGCGGGAATCGCAGCCAAAGGACTTTTCCCGCGGATATAGAAACATTGAAGGGGGAAAAGGCAAAAAGACAGGAGGTCGCTGATGATGGAAAAAGATAATGAAAGAGTTGTTTTTTTCTGGCTCACCGGCACGGACGGCGCGCTGGCCATGGAGATGCGCGCGCAAAAAGGGGCCACCGTGGGGGATTTCCTGCGCGCTCTCGCGGCCTTCACCGGAGAAAACCTCGCCTCCTGCCTGGGCTGCGTGGCCTGCTGCCAGGAACGGGCGCCGCTCACCCTCATGGATGCGCCAGCCCTGCTCTTGCTTCTGCCGGAAGAGA
>WRDJ01000218.1 GCA_009783495.1 Clostridiales bacterium
AGCGTACGGACAAAGAAATTGCCGGGCTTTACGAACGCCATGTGCAAACAGTATACCGCGTTTGTTTCGCCCACATGGGCAATGCCGATGACGCCTATGACATGACGCACGACACCTTCGTCAAGCTCATCAACCGGGGCCGCGACTTTAACGAGACCGAACATGAAAAAGCCTGGCTGATCCGCACGGCCTCCAACCTTTGTAAGGACAGCCTGTGGCATTGGTGGCGCAAGCGGGAAAAACTGGAGGATTTCGAGCACCTGCAATGGAAGGAGCCCGCGCCGCCCGACGAAACCCTTGAAGTGATCAAGAGCTTGCCCGAAAGATATAAAACGGTGGTCATCATGTTCTATTACGAAGGCTATTCCAGCGCCGAGATCGCGCAGGCGCTCTCAAAGCCGCGTTCCACCATCTTGAACCATTTGCATGAAGCGAGAGAAATTCTCAGGAATCAATTAAGGGGTGTTTTCCATGACGAAGAACGAACGGATCATCAACTCTTTGGACAATATAAAACTGGATCAGGTCACGCAGGACCGCCTGCTGAATGACATTATCGTGAGTGTGCGCGCCGCAAAACCCAGCAGGGTTGGGGCCGGGCTGAAATTCAGTCTAAAAACCTTGTTGGTGGCCGCGGCCATCATTATGCTTTCCGCGATGACGGCTTTCGCCGCCTATGGCGCGGGCTTGAACGCGGGGCAACCGCCGGAGCAGCCGAATGAGGATGTGGAACAGCTCAACGAGTTGATCGTCGCGCTGCAGGAAGAGAACGCTGAACTGAACGGGCAGGTCGCCGCGCTGAGCGAGGAAGTTGAGGACTTGCGCGCGAAAATAAACGTGGCGCAATTCGAGACCAAAGAAGATTTCTATTGGATTTCGTCTTTCAGCCGCAGCAACTATGGCTTACAATGGGATATCATGAAGCGGAGCGTCTTTATGGACTATACGCTGGGGGCGGCGGGGGCTTCCGCGAGGTTCTCCACGCTCAATGACGCTAACGCGGCCGCGCCCTTTACTATCTTAGGGCCGGGGGAGACTTCAGCCTGGAAACTATCGCTGTTACCAAGTATTTGGACGGGACTTGCTCTTATGATTCTTTGAGCATATATAAAAACTCCAGCAATCAAACCATAAATATTATGCAGTTTTACGCGGGGCCGGATGCGTATATTGAGGTGCAAGCGCTAGACTCGGTTGAGTTGGAAGAGATCATGGTCGGCGATCTTGAAGCGGTCGTGGTATACGGTGAAAATTCGCACACCGGGAATAAATATATCCGTGGCATATTATGGATGCAGGACGGCAGCGCTTTTTATCTGACCGGCCACACTGCCCTTGACCTGATCGTCATCGCGGAATCCATTAAATAACACCCAAAAATCTCCTAATAAAAGAAGAGGGCGGCCGAAAAGCCGTCCTCTTCTTTTGCGTTGCCCAAAAGGCGCCGCCTGTGCTATAATATTATTTTAGGATAAATCTCGGAAAACGGAGGAAAAGCAGTGAGCAATTTCGTTTTGCGCGCCCCCTATGCCCCGGCCGGCGACCAGCCGCAAGCCATTGAAGCCCTGATCAAGAGCATAGAGCAAGGCAACCGCCACCAGACGCTTTTGGGCGTGACCGGCTCGGGCAAGACCTTCACCATGGCCAATGTGATTGCCCGCCTGAACCGCCCCGCTTTGGTCATCGCACATAACAAGACCTTGGCCGCTCAGCTTTGCGGGGAATTCAAGGAGTTTTTCCCGGAGAACGCGGTGGAGTTTTTCGTCAGCTATTATGACTATTATCAGCCGGAAGCCTATATCCCGCACAGCGATACCTATATCGCCAAGGACGCCTCCACTAATGAGGAGATCGAGAAACTGCGCCATTCCGCCACCGCCTCCCTGCTGGAGCGGCGCGACGTGATCATCGTGGCCAGCGTTTCCGCCATTTACGGCCTGGGCGACCCCTGCGATTATCTCGACCTCACCCTCTCGCTGCGTCCCGGGCAGAAGACGGAAAGAGAGGCCATCCTGCGCGCCTTGGTGGGCATGCAGTATCAGCGCAACGAGATTGACTTTCACCGCGGGACTTTCCGCGCCAGGGGCGACGTGATAGATATTTTCCCCGCCGGTTACAGCGAAAAGGCCCTGCGCATCGAGCTTTCAGGCGACGAGGTGGAAAAAATCGCCGAGATTGATGCCCTGACCGGCGAGATCATGGGCCTGCGCGGGCACGTCATGGTCTTTCCCGCCAGCCACTATGTAACGGGCGAGGAAAAAATGCGCGCGGCCATCGTTTCCATCCGGGAGGAACTGGCGGAGCGCCTGGCATTTTTGCGGCAAAACAAGCTGCTTCTGGAAGCGCAAAGGCTGGAGCAGCGCACCAATTTCGACCTGGAGATGATGGAAGAGCTGGGCTATTGCAGCGGCATTGAGAACTATAGCCGTCATTTGACCAGCCGCCGCGCCGGCGACCCTTCCTTCACCTTGCTGGATTATTTCCCGGAGGATTTTCTCGTCATGGTGGACGAATCGCACGTCACCCTGCCGCAGCTGCGCGGTATGTATGAGGGCGACCGTTCGCGCAAGCAATCCTTGGTGGATTATGGCTTCCGCTTGCCCTCCGCCGTGGATAACCGCCCGCTCACCTTCGCCGAGTTCGAGCGCAAAACCCGCCAATTGGTCTATGTTTCGGCCACGCCCGGCCCCTATGAGCGCGAACATTGCCCCACGCTGATTGAGCAGGTG
>WRDJ01000219.1 GCA_009783495.1 Clostridiales bacterium
TTCCCAACCGTCGCCCGCTTCGTATATAAGAAATTTTTGGGAATATACTATGATATGAAAAGCGGCGTGCGGCGAAAAAGGGAGCGATGGCGTGGAAAAAACAATGATCACCTGGGATAATGAAATGCTGGCCGGGGCCTTTTTTCTGCTCATGCGCCGGGAAGCGCCCGCGGCCAAGTGCGAGCTGCGGCATGATACCTGCGAGGTTGGCGAAGATGGCGCGCCCTTTCTGCCCCGGCTTGCGAGCGGCTTCATTTTCAGCCGCCGCGAGGACTGGCTTCTGTGGCAGTTGGCGGCGCGTAAGCTGGAGCGATTCAGCTTAAAAGAGCGGGAGATCATCCGCAGGCGGGCCAAGGAGCTGCTGCAGGCCGATAACCTGAACTGGGGGCTCTTTGCCGGGCTCACGCGCGGGACGCGTCTGGAAGAGGCGCTGCGTGCGGAGCTCGCGGAGCGCGGCCGCCTCAACGCGGCGGGCTTCGAGCGCTTCCGCATGACGGGCTACCACGAATACCTGCTGGCGGTGCTGGAGGCGGCCTCGGAGGAATTTCTAAGCGAGCGGGAGGACAAGGCATATCTCTCCCTCCTGCAATCGTTTTTGCTGGAGAGACCGGGGCGCTTCGAGAAGGTGCGCCTGGAATTGAAGCAGGACGGCTCATACAGCATCTTAGCGGAGAGCGGGCGCGGGCTTTTGCCGTTGGAAGGCGGGCGCGGCGCGGGCTTCGAGGACATGATAATCAGCAGCCTTCTAAGTTTGGCTCCGCAAAAACTCCTTGTGGACATGGGCTGGGAAAAAGGCGAGGGCGGCATCTTGCTTGCGGCACTGCGCGATATTTTCGCGGGCCGCTTGGCCTTCTGCCGCGAAGAACCCTCAGAAGGGGTTTGACAACGGCCTTTTTCGGGCGTATAATATCATATTAAGTTTGTTGAGCTGGGTGCATGTTTGGAATATAATGTGGAAGATTTGGATTTTCGGAGGTGATTTACTATGGAATGTGAGCCCAGAAAAGAGGCATATGAGTTTGCAAAAGCGTGCTGGGAAGAAAAAGAAGGCCTGCTAAACAATTATTTTGAAAGACCTGATAGTTTACATCCCGAATTTATTTCAGCTGTAGAATTATTAATAAATGAATTAAATCTTCCTGAAGAGAAGATGGAGTTGCTAAAGAAAATTTTAGATACAGCACTGACGGATGCATTTTATACTCTGCTTATGGCATTGGACGGGTGTGCTGGCTTGGGTAACTCCATGCAGCAGGCATATCAGATAATTGGCGATGAGGATGGGGCGTTGATATCGGAATGCGGCGACCTTGAAGAAGCGGCATATATCTGGTTTCATGAAACGCCGGTAAATCGTAACGAATAATAAACGAACAATCTCCCCAACCCATAACAATCAAAAACTTTTTAGGAGAAAAAACATGGCGCTTAAAATCACTTTGCCGGACGGCAGCCAAAAAACCTATGAAGAGGCCCTCTCCCCGGCGCAGGTCGCCGGGCGGCTCAGCAATTCCCTGGTCAAAGCGGCGTTGGCGGCCAAGGTCAACGGGCGATTGGCCGAACTCTCCGCGCCCTTGAGCGGGGAAGTCGAGTTGGCCATCCTCACCTTTGACGACGAAGAGGGACAAGCCGTTTTCCGCCATAGTTCCTCGCATATCCTGGCGGCGGCGGTGCAGCGGCTTTTCCCCGGAACCAAGCTGGGCATCGGCCCGGCCATCAAGAACGGCTTCTATTACGACTTCGATTCCGAGCATATCTTTTCCGGCGAGGATTTCGCGGCCATCGAGGCGGAAATGACGAAGATCGTCAAAGAAGACCTGCCTTATCTGCGCGAGGAACTTCCGCGCGAGCAGGCGCTGGCTTTTTTTTGCGCGCGCGGCGAAAACTATAAGGTTGAGCTGATCAACGACCTGCCCGAAGACGCCGTGATCAGCGTTTACCGCAACGGCGATTTCGTGGATCTGTGTGCGGGGCCGCACCTGCCCTCCACAGGTTATGCGAAGGCCTTCAAGCTGCTCAATCTGGCCGGGGCCTATTGGCGCGGCAGCGAGAAAAACAAAATGCTGCAGCGCATCTATGCCACTTCCTTCCCCAAACAGGCCGCGCTCGACGAATATCTGCGGCAGGTTGAAGAAGCCAAAAAACGCGACCATAACAAGCTGGGGCGTGAACTGGAATATTTCACCACCGTGGATTATATCGGCCAGGGGCTGCCCATCCTCATGCCCAACGGCGCCAAGGCGCTGCAAATTCTCCAGCGTTTCGTGGAGGACGAGGAGGAGCGCCGGGGCTATATGCTGACCAAAACGCCTTTCATGGCCAAGCGCGACCTCTATCAGATCTCCGGCCACTGGGATCATTACCGCGACGGCATGTTCATTCTGGGCGAC
The DNA here is from genome assembly GCA_009783495.1 of Clostridiales bacterium. Classification (GTDB taxonomy): domain Bacteria; phylum Bacillota; class Dehalobacteriia; order UBA4068; family UBA4068; genus WRDJ01. The sequence goes on from WRDJ01000219.1 coordinate 2,391, forward strand.
CCAGAGGCCGAGGGCGAGGTGCTGGCCCTGCGTCCCATGACCTGCCCCTTCCAGTTCCAGGTCTATCTGGCCCGCCCGCGCAGCTATCGCGACTTGCCCATGCGCTTCAACGAGACGGCCACCCTCTTCCGCAACGAATCCTCCGGCGAGATGCACGGCCTGATCCGCGTGCGCCAGTTCACTTTATCTGAGGGGCACATCGTTTGCCGCCCCGACCAGTTGGAGGCCGAATTCGCGGGCTGTGTTGATCTGGCGCTCTTCATGCTGAGGGCCGTGGGGCTGGACGAGGACGTCAGCTACCGCTTCTCCAAATGGGACGAGAACAACAAGGAAAAA
>WRDJ01000220.1 GCA_009783495.1 Clostridiales bacterium
GCACATCCAGCTGCAGAAAACGCGGCCGAGGAGAATGGTCAGCGCGACCATGACCAGGCCGGTGACAATCAGGGTCCCTGTGATGACAGCGCCGGAGATGACGACCTGAATCGTACCCACGGTGCAGGAAAGAGCCTGTTTGTCGCCCAAGGAAAAGGCGCAGACCGTCCCGACCACGAAAATCAGGAAAAACACGAAGAAGAGGAATTGGACGATCCTTCTGATTAATAATAATGTTCTCGGCTTCATTTGCTCATCCTCCTAACACCGGTTTTCGCGGAACAAATACACCTTTGCATCTCGATTTTGGCTTGCTCGTCGGTATAAGGCTTCTCCGATTCGTCGAAGTTCCGGCGCTCCTTGACCTTGGCGATCTCGCTGTGCTGCTGCGGCAGGCTCTGGCTGGTATAGGCCCCGACATAGTTGTTCATCAGGCCGCGCAGGGAGGGGAAGCCGGTTTTCGCGCCCGGCAGCAGGAATTGGTGGATGGCGTCGGCGGCCTTTTTGCCCGTGCCCACGGCTTCCACCGCGGTTCTGGGGGAAAGGACGCAGTCGCCGCCGCCGAAGACGCCGGGAAGCGAGGTGGCGAAGGAATATTTATCCGCTTTCAGCACGCGCCCGGCCAGCTCTAGGCCGTTGAGCGTGAGAAGGTCGGTGTCTGCGAACTGGCCGATGGCGGCGATGACGGTATCAACGGTGATGTCGAAATATTCTTCCGTCCAGATCCAGTCCAAAGCGCCCAGCTTGCGGGGCTTGAGTTTTTGCATCTTCACGACATATTTGCCGTTTTCCTGACGGATGCTTGCCGGGTTGACCGCGTTGATGATTTTGATGCCTTCCTCTTGCGCCAGCTCGATTTCTTCATGAGTGGCGGGCATGCGGTCGGCTTCCTCGCGGCAAACCATGGTGATGTTTTCCGAACCGAGACGCCAGGCCACGCGCGCCACGTCAATGGCCACGTTGCCGCCGCCGATCACCAGCACGCTCTTGCCCGGCTTGACTTCTTCCTTCAGGTTGGCCTGACGCAGGAAGTCAATGCCGGAAAGCACGTTCTCGTCGCCCTCGATGCGCAGGCAAAAGCATTTATGCGCGCCAATCGAGACATAGACCGCGTCGAATTGTTCGCGCAGGGCTTTCAGGTCGAAATCTTTGCCCCATTCCTGGTTATATTTGATTTCCACGCCCAAAGAGGCGATGTGGTTGACCTCGGCGTTCAGCACCTCGACCGGCAGGCGGTAATCGGGGATGCCGACCCGCATCATGCCGCCGGGCACGGCGCGGCGTTCAAAAACCGTCACCTGGTGGCCGTAACGGGCCAGGAAATATGCCGCGGTGAGACCGGCGGGGCCGGCGCCCACCACCGCCACTTTTTTGTCGGTTTTCTTTTTCGGGCGCAAGGCCGGGTAATCAAGGGCTTTTTCCAGGCTGCCCGCCTGCTCGGCGGCTTTGGCTCCGCCGTATTTATGTAAGGAGCGGGAATAGACCGGCTTATCTACGATTTGGCGCTGGCAATGCTTCTGGCAGGGCAGGTCTTCGCAGATGCGCCCGCAGGTGAGCAGGAAGGGGTTGTCGTTGCGGCCCAAGGCCACAGATTCGACATGCTTGCCCTTTTGCATGAGCGCGATGGTGCCGGGCAAATCTACCCCGGCCGGGCAGGCGTTGGCGCAGGGGGAGCGGAACATGGATTCGCAAACCGAGGCGCGGCAGAAAGCCATGTCGCAGTGCTCCTTGAATTCGTCGCCGAAGGCTTCCAGGGCGGTGAGCAGGGGCAGGAGGAATTTCTTGGCTTCGTCGTCGGCTTCCGCGACCAAGGCCACGAATTTCTCATAGGTATATTTGCTTTCGCAGGCGATGATGTCGCCCAGAGCGGCCGTGATCTTGCCCAGCGAACGCAGGGATTTGTTTTTCTGGTAATTATAAAGCGTGAAGATATAGGCCGCGTTGACCGCGCAGGAGCCTTCGTCGAAGGCCATGATGCTGCGCTCTAAGCCACGGGTATTCTCTTTGAGGATTTTGGTGCCGAACTTGCATTGCGGCACGAAAACGCCTTGCGGCCCGCCCCAGACCGCGAATTTGAAGGGCCGGGAAAGCGGCCCGCCCCCGAAATCAAAGAGGAGGTCGTTGATGGTCATCTCCCCCTCGGCGGCATAAACGCCGGGAGACTTCAGGGTGCCTTTCAGCGTAACGGAATTGGGTTGATCTTTTTTTGCCATTCTTTAACTTCACCCCCGAACAGTATTATTTCTTTTTCTTCGTATAAACCACTTTCTCAAAGCGCGTCCCACGATGAGAGAAAGCTCAAACAGAAGGTAAATGGGTATAAAGAACATGGCCATGGTGATAACCTCCATGCCATAGGAGACAACGACGCCCACGGCGATGATGATCGCGATCACATACCAGCGCCGCTTGGCCAGAGAATTCGCGTCTACGATGCCGGTGAGGATGAGCAGCGTCACCACGAAGGGGAACTGCAAGCCCACCCCGAAAACCATGAGAAAGCTCATCACGAAGGTCAGATATAGCGCAAAGGAAACACCCGGCTCGACATTATCCGGCGTTATCATATCGAAGAAGTTCAAAACCGTGGGCAGGACGATCTTATACGACAAAATCACGCCGATGACGAATAGGATGACGGAACAGGGGATTATGATGGGGATCCAGGTTCTTTCAGCCCGGGTGAGGCCGGGCGCCACAA
>WRDJ01000221.1 GCA_009783495.1 Clostridiales bacterium
TCCTTGAGCGAGCCCTGCAACTCGGAAATGAACTTGTTCAAAGGCGCGGTAAGATCAAGCACGTTTTTGGCAAACTCACTTCCGGCCAGCTCGCCGGCCTTGCGAAAAATATCTATGCCGACCTTCGCGCCGAATTCTTTATTAAGAACGTCCCTCATTGTATATTGAAAGAGCCTGTAAACCAAAACCGGCATGGAAGCCCCCAGGTTTTCACGCCCGGAACCCACATCCCCCAGCATTTCCCAGCTGAACCCATTATCCTCGGCATCCGACAAAAATTTATACATGACAGCACCTCCGCAATTTTAATGCGCGAAACATATTCGCATAAAAATATTATATCACACTTTTTTCGCGAATGGCAAATATTTTCTTGAAAAGATCGGCGGTTTATATAGATATGCGGAGCCGGGCGCTTGTTGCATAAATAGCAAGGAGTTAAAGCAGGCTGCTTTGTATACTGTTCAACATCTCCATCTGCTGTTCAAAAATGAAGCGTATAATGCGGTTTCTGATCATATCGCTCAGCCCGTCGAAAGCCGCGCTCACGTCATAGATCCCGGAAGCGTCCAGCGGGTTCATCCGCACCACCTGAGCGACGAGAGGCAGCGATTCCTTGCCCAGCGAAAGACGGCACAGCACTTTTTCGCCCGCAAGCGGTTGCCGGCAGAGGCGGCAGCGCAGCCCGCCGCCGCTTAAATCTATGCTCACAGTTTGGCAATAGTCGCAAGCGTTTCCGGGCATGACAAATGCCTTGTCATAAGGCGAATAGGCGCGCACATATTCTTCCGTATTCCGCCTTTCCCGTTCATCCCCGTCGCCCAACATCCGGTAATAGACCGGCACGTTGACGGGCAGGCGGAAAAACTCCCGCCGCTGGTCCATGACGACCAAGGTGAGGCCCCTGAACTTAACCGTGACGACAGGCGCCTCTCTTTCGGCGTCTTCCTTTTTTCCTTCCTGACAGGAAAGCACCCGGCAGACAAAGGACGCCGCCTGAAAGACGCTGCTGTGCCGCACCGTCAGTTGCTCGCTTCGGAAAAAATAAAGCTGCTCGAAGTTTTGCAGATGAAAGACGGCGCTGAAATCGCGCTGGCCGGTGACGGAGAGGATCCTGCCTTCCAGATAATGCTTATCCACCGAGGACAAGGCCACCGTATCCATTTGATAAACCGTTATGGCCTGGCCGGGCTGCAAAAAATCCAGATTGAGCTTTTCGCCGCGCCCGGATTCTGTTTCGTTCATGGCGATCCTCCTTTCATCGGATTACCAAACCCTGCTTTAATATACTGTGTTTCAATAAGACATTACTAATTCCAGGGTATCCAAATCTATTTTTCGATAAAAGCAGTTGTTCGCCACCTCATTTATGCTGGTGTGGCAAATGTCGCCCTTGTCCGGAAGCACTTTATAGACCAGCGAATTTTGCTCGCAGTTGACATGAACCGACTGAATGGTGAAGGTGTTGCCGGATTCTTCGCCTTTGAACCACAATTTGTTCCTGGAAGTGCTCCAGAAAATGGCCTTCCTTTGCCTGACCGTTTCTTCAAAGGCCAGCTTGTTGGTATAGGCGATGAGGATGACTTCCTGAGTGAGGGCGTTCTGCACCGCCACCGGGATCACCGGGTTGTTTTCCGAGATTTTTTTCAGCTTGGCAAAATCCAGGCGCAAAACGCTCGTGCCCTCGATGCTTTGGCTGTCAAAAGGCGGATCTAATTTCATGCTCATGGTTTTCCTCCCAAATTACTTAATCACGGAATGACCTTCGACAACGGATAGACGATAATATCCTGCGCGCCGGCGGATTTAAGCGCCGGGATCAAATCCCGCACCTTCAGTTCGTCAAGGATAGTCTCGACGGCCACCCAGTCGCTGTCAACCAGCCTGGAGATGGTCGGCTGTTTCATAGCTGGCAGCAGACCGAGGATTTTTCCCAGCTGACCCTCCGGCACGTTCATTTTTAAGCCCACCTTGAACCTGGCTTGCAGGGCGCCCTGCAGCAGCACGGAGATGTTTTGCAGCTTCTCCCTCTTCCAGGGGTCATTCCAAGCGGCGCGGTTGGCGTGCAGCTTGGTCGTAGATTCCAGGATCGTGGCGATGATGCGCAATTTGTTGGCTTTTAAGGAACTGCCGGTTTCAGTGATATCAACTATGGCGTCCACCAATTTCGGCACCTTCACTTCCGTGGCGCCCCATGAAAATTCCACCGCCGCCGTAACGTCGTGGTCGCTTAAATATTTTTTGGTGAGATTGACCAGTTCCGTGGCCACGCGCTTGCCGTTGAGGTCGGCGACCTCCCGAATGCCGCTGTCTTCGGCGACGGCGATGACCAGCTTGATGGGGTTGGCTGTACTCTTGGAATAGACCATGTCGGCGACTTCCACCACGTCGGCGCCGTTCTCCATGATCCAATCCAAGCCGCTGATCCCCGCATCCAGCACCCCTTCGTGCACATAGCGGGGGATCTCCTGCGCCCGCATTAACAGGATTTCCAGCTCAGGGTCATCAACCGCCGGAAAATAAGACCGGCTATGTATGGAGATATTATAACCGGCTTGCTTGAATAATTGAAAAGTCGCCTCCTGCAGACTTCCTTTCGGCAAACCCAACCGCAACTTCAAAAAAACCCCTCCTTAAATCCTGCCTGACAATAAAGCAAAATAATTATATCAGATAGATAAACGCCCGTCAATGAA
>WRDJ01000222.1 GCA_009783495.1 Clostridiales bacterium
CGCTTTGGCCCCTCGACTGGCGGGTGGAGGAAGGGATCGTGGCGGCGTTGATCGGGGCTTCCGGCAGCGGCAAAAGCACGCTGGCCCGCCTGCTCACCGGCTTCATCGAGCCAAGCGGCGGGTGTATAAATGTACATGGGCAAGGCAAGAAGAAGGGCGAGCTTTTCTCCAAGGTCGGGCTGGTGATGCAGAACCCGCAGCAGCAGCTTTTCGGGGAAACAGTGCTGGAAGAGGTCGCTTTCGCGCCCAAAAACCAGGGCTTTTCTGCCGCCAAAGCCGAAGCCATCGCATGCACTTCTTTGCAGGATGTGGGGCTTGACCCGGAGGATTTTCTGCCGCGCAGCCCCTTCACCCTTTCCGGCGGGGAGAAAAGAAGGGTTGCTATAGCAGGTATTTTGGCCGCGCGCCCGCGCATTTTGATCATGGATGAACCCACCGCCGGTTTGGATGAGCCGGGCCGCCGCTGGATCATGGACTTGGTGCGCCGCAAAAATCAAAGCGAAGGCATGACCGTCATCTGGATCACTCATCAAATGGAAGAGGCTGCGGAGCTGGCCCAAAGCGTGCTGGTGCTGCAGAAAGGCGGCTCGGCCATCAGCGGATCCGTGCGCGAAGTCTTTGCCGAAGAAGAGCAGCTGTCTGCCCTGGGCCTGGACATTCCCGTTTCCGCCAAGCTGGTGCGCCGTTTGAAAGAGGCGGGCAAGCCGCTGCCCGCGCTGGCCGTGACGGCGGAGGAAGCCGCGGCGGAGATTCTGGCCTGGCGCGGGGGGTGCGGGCCATGAGCGAGCGCATCACCTTGGGCCAATATTATGAAGCGAGCTCATTTTTGCACCGTTTGGACGCGCGAGCGAAGATAGCAGCCACTTTGCTTTATATGATCGCGCTTTTTCTGGCGCCGGATTGGCGCTTTCTGCTCGTTTGCGCCTTCCCCTTCCTCATTTGCCTGCAAATTTCGCGCATCCCAATGCGGGTTTTTTGGCGCAGTATGCGTTTGATCGTGCTTTTCGTCGTTATCACTATGCTGGCCAATATCTTTTTCACCGAAGGGGACTTGCTCTGGCGTTGGGCTTTCATCAGAATCACCTGGCAGGGGATAATAAAAGGCCTGATAATGAGCCTGCGTCTTTTCCTGCTTATCGCTTTTGCCTCGCTGCTCACCCTCACCACCAAGCCGCTCACCTTGACATACGGCCTGGAAAGCCTGCTCAAGCCTCTGGCCCGCTTGGGTTTGCCCGCCCAGGAGCTGGCCATGATGATGTCGCTGGCCCTGCGCTTCATCCCCACCATCATGGAGGAATTGCAGCGCATCATGGAGGCGCAGCGCGTGCGCGGAGCCGATTTTTCCCGCGGCGGCCCGGGCAAGCGCGTGCGCGCCCTGATCCCCCTCTTGGTGCCGCTTTTCGTCTGCTCTTTGCAGCGTTCCGCCGATTTGGCACAGGCCATGGAATCCAAATGCTACCAAACCGGTCAGACGCGCACGAATTGGAAGCCTCTGCTTTTTACCGCCAAAGACGCCGTGTATCTGCTGCTGTTTCTGTTGATACTGTTGGCGATGCTCTTCCTGCGCCTTGCAAATAACGCATATATACAGCATGGAGCGTGAAAATGAGAAATATCGTCCTGACGACCCAATATGACGGCACGAATTATATCGGCTGGCAGAGGCAGCCGCTTCACCGCGGCGTCAGCATACAGCAAACGCTGGAGCAGGCGCTGGAGCGGGTTTTGGGGCATGAGGCCGCCCTTTGGGCAGCCGGGCGCACCGACGCGGGGGTGCATGCTCTGGCGCAATGGGCCAATTTTTCCACGACGAACGCCATCCCTTGCCAAAACCTGGCCGCCGCGCTCAATCACATTTTGCCGTCCGACATCAAAATAACCCAAGCCCAAGAGGTTCCCGCCGCCTTCCATGCCCGCCGCAGCGCCGTGGAAAAAACCTACCGCTATCTGATTGCCCGGGAAAAAGCGCCACTTTTCACCCGCCGCTATCTCTGGGAACTGGGCGAAGAGTTGGATGTTGCCGCCATGAAAGAAGCGGTTGGCTATTTGTTGGGCGAACACGATTTTTTCGCTATGAGTTCGCGCGGTTCTTCCGCGCAAACCAGCGTGCGTACAATTATTTCCGCGCAAGTGTTGGAGCTGGCCTCTTTGACGGATTTATCTTCTGAGGCGGGCCTCGTCCTGCCCTGGCAGCAAATCGCGGGCGGCCTGGTCATCGAGATCACCGCTAATGGATTTTTATACAAAATGATGCGTCACATCACCGCGCGCCTGGTGGAGGTGGGCCGCGGCAGGGAAGCGCCTTCATCCCTCGCCGGGATTTTGCGCGGGGAGGCAGCCGCGCAGATTGACCCCGCTCCGCCGCAGGGCCTGACGCTCTGGCATATTAAATATGAAAGTTTTTCATAAATATTAAGATATTCCGCAATAATAACTTGACATGCAAAAAAGCGCGAGCTATAATATATGGGCGATGCTTCCCGTCTTCTGCCCCGTTGCCGGGGAACAGGCGCTTGTTAACCCCGTATTCGTTCATTATTTTAAGGAGGGAAAAGACTTGGGTACTTATATGGCCAAGCCTGAGGATATACAAAAAGCCTGGTATGTCCTTGACGCGACCGGCAAACCGCTGGGCCGCCTCGCAACCGAAGCCGCACGCATCCTGCGTGGCAAGCACAAGCCCATTTTTACGCC
>WRDJ01000223.1 GCA_009783495.1 Clostridiales bacterium
CCGAAGAACATGGTGAACCCCCGGACATCCTTGCTGTCGCAGACCCGGCAGAGAAAGTTCAGCGGGCATTCTTCTATCAGCGGGGCCGACCCGGCCGCGTCAAAAAACGGGGTGAAGAGCCCGGATTTATCGGCGTTCCAACCGGAGGCCATGCCGCAGAAATCTGTTTCCTTCACCAAGGCCGCCGAAGGGATGTTGACGCTGAACCAGCCATTTTGCGCGATCCCTTCGGTGATATAGTGAGTGTTTTTCAGTGAAACGCACAGGACGGGCTCAAGGCAGGCGCACCCTCCCGCGCCCACCGTGGTATAGGTGGGCTTTCCGTTTTTTATCGCGCCGACGATCATGGCCGGGAAAGGCCCGACCGGCCGGTTTTCAAGTTTGATTTTGTTCATATGCCTCACTCCTTAAAAATGCTTTTCTCTACGGCGGAAGGCTTTTCCTTCCTGCCTTTTGGCAAAAATCAGCCCCGTCAATGGTTAGGCATAGGGGAGTCGAACTCCACACGGTTCGACTCCCCTATGCCTAACCATTGACAAAATGAACGTAAATATGAGATTATATAATATATGGGTTTGCGGAAAGGGGATGATTCGTGTGCAAGATGATTTAACGTCGTCTTTGAAGAAAAACATGATCCGCGTTCCCGAGTGCATCGGAAAGAGCGCCGAAGGGATCGCCATCAGCGGAAAAACCATAAAATCCCTGCTCTTTTCCACAGATATTGCCATCATCAAAAACAGCAATGCCGACGCGGTGATCGCCGTCTATCCCTTCACTCCGCATCCCGCCGTCACCCAGGCCATTATGGCGGTGGCGGATATGCCCGTTTTGTGCGGGGTCGGAGGCGGCATCACCAATGGCCTCAGGTCGGTCAACATTGCTCTGCACGCGGAATTTCAGGGCGCGCTGGCGGTCGTTTTGAACGCACCCACCCCCAACGAGACCATCAGCGCCGTCAGCTGCACCATTGACATCCCGGTAATCATCACCATCGTTTCCGAATTGACGGATTTCATGGAAAAAATTGAGAGCGGGGCGAATATCCTCAATGTTTCGGGAGGAGTCAAAACCGCGGAAATTGTGGCCAAAATCCGCGAAAGCAACAAAACCATACCCATCATCGCCACCGGAGGCCCCACGGAGGCCACGATCATGCGCACCATTGAAGCCGGGGCCAATGCCATAACCTATACCCCGCCGACCAACGCCCAGCTCTCTAAAGTCATGATGGAAAAATACCGTCAGCAGGAAAACAAGAAATTCATGGATTAGATGACGCGGGCTTGAGTCCATAATAAAAAAGAGAGGAGAGATACTGATGGGAATGGGAGAAGCAAAAAACTGCATCAGTTGCGGAAGGCGGATGAGTTCACCTTATCATTTTGCGCTGGGTGACTTTTCGAAGGACTATTGCATTGATTGCATCCGGCCCGACGGCACGATGCAATCCTTTGAAGAGAAGAAAGCCTCGCTGATTGCGGAGATCATCAAAACGCAAGGCTTGGACGGAGCCGCCGCAGAAAAGGCCGCCCTCGCCATGATGGAAAATCAGCCCGCCTGGAAAAACCGCTTTTAATTTAGGAGGCCGAAATGTTCTTAACCGACGGCGAAGCAAGAAAACTGATCCTGGAGATCGGGCGCAGAATGTATCTGAAAAACTTTGTGGCGGCCAACGACGGCAATATCAGCTGCAAAGTCGAGGGAGACGCCATCTGGGTCACGCCCTCCGGCGTCTCTAAGGGCTTTATGGAGGAAGCAACGCTGGTGAAAATGCGCCTTGACGGCAGCATCCTCAGCCGCGGCCCCCTGGAACCCTCCTCCGAAACAAAGATGCACCTGCGCATATACCGGGAAAACCCGCGGATCATGGGCGTCACCCACGCCCATCCGCCGGTTTGCACCTCCTTCGCCGTCGCCGGCCTCTCTCTCGACAAAGAAATATATGCAGAGGCGCTGGTCAACCTCGGCAAAGTTCCCTGCCTGCCCTATGAAACGCCCGGTTCGCAGGCGGCGGCGGATGCCGTGGCCCTCTATTGCCGGGATTACAGTGCGCTGCTTTTGGGCAATCACGGCGCCGTTACCTGGGGAAAATCGCTGCTTGAGGCCTTCTTCCGTTTGGAGGCGCTGGAGCATTATGCCGCCATTCTGCTTAACACAAGCTATATCATCGGCAAAACGAATTCGCTTGACCCGCGGCAGCAGCGGGAATTACAAGCAATCAGAGAAAAATTATCTTAGAGCCTGTTTAGTATTCCCGAATAGCGCGGATTCCGAGCCATTTTTTCGCCAGACAAGGAAGAGCGACAAAGGCATAGCAGGGCTATTCCAAGGAGTGATGACGCAGTATGGCGGGAAAAGAGCCGGAAAACCGGGGTTCCCGGAAACCTTTAGGTTTTTGGGGTGGTGGTGCGTGCAATGAGCGGGATACTAAACAGGCTCTTAAGGGAGGTGCGTCACCTCGGAGCAGATTCAGGACACCGGGCCTTTCTATCACGGCACCAAGGCCGTTTTGCGGGCCGGGGATTTTCTCACGCCGGGCCACAAGCCCAACTATGGCGAGCAAAAGAAGGCGAATTACGTTTATCTAACCGCCACCTTGGACGCGGCCGTTTGGGGTGCGGAGCTGGCGGCGGGGGAGGGGCCGGGGCGGATTTACCGCGTGGAGCCGGCCGGTTTGCTTGAGGA
>WRDJ01000224.1 GCA_009783495.1 Clostridiales bacterium
AGAGGATTCTCGGCCTGACAATGATAATGATCTTCGCCGCACGTTTCCACAATGACGTTTCCTGATTCGTCCGCCCCGTCAGGCGCCCCGTCATCCGGCAAATTCGGGACGTCATACAGCAAATCGCTTGCCTCGGCGTCCAAAGCGGCCAGCTCTTTTTCAACGCCGGCAATTTCATCCCTCAGCGCCCTTTTTTCCTCAACGGGGATCGATTGGTCGGATTGCTGTTCGTTCCTCTGCCTGCGCATATTATCCAGGGCCGTTCTCTTTCCCTTTACCACAGAGAGAACGTCGATCAGTCTATCGACGGTTGACACATCGTACCCTTTTCGGGCAATAGCTGATTTTACATAATCCCTCTCGTCCGTGAACAATCTTGCCGTGTTGATCATTGCAATGCCTCCTATATAGAATTCATGGTGATTGGTTATATTTCCCCGGCAAACAGTATCCGCCCGCTAAACGGCAATATCTCAACCCCTGTCAGTTTCTTCGAGACGGCATAGTAAGTAGTCTCGTAGTATACAGGTATGATGACCGCGTCGCGCAAAAGCGTTTCCTCAGCCGCTTTAAACAAAATTATCGCTTGCCCGGTGGTTTCCTCCCCGGCCGCGCGGGCAAGGATATCGTCAAAAGCGCTGCTGTTATATCCAAAATAGTTCTGCGCGCTCATCGAACGGAATGCCCCGAGCAGCACCGCAGGATTTTCCCCCGCCGGTGAAAACGGCATGAGCATCATGTGATAATCGCCGGAAACAAGCCTTTCTTCAATCTGCGAAAGCGGGTTAGCTTCGGTCGTCGCGCTAAAATTGAGACGCGTTTGCCACTGCTGCTTTATACTTCCAATGATGGCGGCATGGCCGCCTGCATCAGGATATTGCAGCGGGGTTAGGGGAACAGATGCGATTCCCAAAATTTCCAGCGACTGATTGTAGAGCGCCGCGGCCTTGTCCGGGTCAAACGGCAGCGGCGGAATATCCACCCCGTCCCCGCGGTAAGGCTCGCCGCCCACCACCATGCCGCGCGGGACAAACATCCCTGCCGCGGTGAAATTTTCATCAAGCTGAGCGGCGTATTCATCGCGGTTTACCGCCATGGCCAGCGCCTGGCGGAGCAGCGGGTTGCGCAAGTGCCCGCGGCTTGTGTTTATAACAACGCTCCACACCGTCTGTTCCACGGGGATAAGCCGCGCCTTGCCTGAGCTTATCTCTTCTGCGGATGCGGCGGTAAGGTAGACGATATCGCTCTTACCTTCAAGGAACTTGCCTTGCGGGTCGCCGCGCCCTATATAAAAGACGACCCGCTCGGGTATGGCGGTAATGGACTCGCTGTAATGCCGGTTTGGTATAAGCTGGATAAACCGTGAGTTATCCCATCGCTCCAGCATAAACGGGCCGTTTGAGAATACATTTCTGGTTTCGAGGCCGTAGCGCCCCCTTGACTCGGCAAATACCGCGTCGTTGCACGGCATGGCCGGCGTATCGGCAAGCAGGCCGAGGAATACGGCGCTCGGGCGGCTCAGCCTGAACTCGACGGTGCGTTCGCCGCGCGCAAAAACCCCAAGATCGGTTGGCGCCGCGCTTCCCGCGATTATCTCTTCCCCTCCTTCTATAACGGCGTAATCGCCCGCAAAAGGGGATGGGGCTTCCCGTGAAAACATCCGCTGAAAAGCAAATACAAAATGCGAAGCGGTGACGGCCCGGCCGTCTTCCCATTTAGCGTCGCCGCGCAGGTTAAATGTGTAAGTCATCCCATCGGGTGAAACTTCCCACGATTCGGCGGCGCCCGGGCGGAAGTTCCCGTCCGCCCCTTTAACGATAAGCCCTTCATAGAGGTTTGCCAGAATGAGCCTGGAGGCGGGGTCGGTGGCGTAAAGCGGGTCGAGGTTTTCTATCGGCCCAGGGATATCAAGGCGGATAGTCTCCCCCTTCGAGCCGCATCCCGAAAAAAGCCCGGCCAGAAGCAGGGCTGTTATGGTAATTGCAAGGGCCTTGTTCATCCGGTTACACGCCTCCTTTATAGTCCAACTATACCGAAGGTCTGCCGCGCGAATATCCGTAAAGTTTCTTATATATAAGCAGCGCAAGCGCGGTTTTCGCGTCCTGTATCTTTCCGTTCAGGCAATCGCCCAGGGCTTCCTCATACGGCACATAGACTACTTCGAGATGCTCGCCGTCGTCAAGGCGCTGGGCGGTAGCCTCCAGCCCGCTGGCAAGATACAGATGCAGCATCTCGCTTGAATATCCGGGTGAAGCGTAAAAGCTCCCCAGTTTTGTCACCATTGAGGCAAGGTAGCCGGTTTCCTCCTCCAGTTCCCTGACAGCGCACTCTTTCGGGTCTTCGCGCGGTTCGAGCTTGCCGGCGGGCAGTTCCAAAAGCTCGGCGCCGGCCGGGTGCCGGTACTGGCGCACCATAATGACCTTGCCTTCCAATATGGCAAGGATCACGACCCCGCCGCTGTGGTTCACGACCTCGCGCTCGGCGCGCGAACCGTCCGGCATGGTCACGTCGTCCACACGCACGCTGAATACGCCTCCTTCAAAAACTTTTTTGCTTTTTTCGGTGCGGTAAGGTTTATTCAAAACATATCACTCCAAAAATTTTTGATTGTCCGCGGGGGATGATACAACCCGCCAACAGCATATAAATAGAGTTAGAAATTATCTGGGGG
>WRDJ01000225.1 GCA_009783495.1 Clostridiales bacterium
TCGAACCAGACATAGATCACATGCTTGGGGTCGAAAGGCACGGGAACCCCCCACTTGAAGGTGGTGCGGCTGACGCATAAATCCTCCAAGCCCTGCTGCACGAAATTGAGCATCTCGTTTTTGCGGCTGGTCGGTTGGATGAAATCCGGGTTTTCTGCGATGAAGTTCATCCAGGCGCCGGCATATTTGCTCATACGGAAGAAATAGCTTTCTTCTTTGGTGAGTTCCAGCTTGCGCCCGCAATCCGGGCAAAGCCCCTCTTCTTTGATCTGGCTGGCGGTGAAAAAGGTTTCGCAGGGCACGCAATACCAGCCCTGATATTCCGCCTTATAGATGTCGCCCTGATCATAAAGTTTCTGGAAGAGCCTTTGCACGGTCATTTTATGCCGCTCGTCGGTGGTGCGGATGAAATCGTCGTAGTCTATGTGCAGAATGCGCCAGAGATTTTTGAAGCCCGCAACGATCTCGTCCACGAAAAGCTGCGGTTCCTTGCCCGCTTCCTCCGCCCGGCGTTGGATTTTCAGGCCGTGTTCGTCTGCCCCGGTGAGAAAATAGGCGTCGAAGCCGCGCATTTTCTTATAACGCTTCATGGCGTCAGCCGCCACCGTGGCATAGGCGTGGCCGATATGCGCCTTGTCGCTGGGATAATAGATGGGGGTGGTGATGTAAAAGGTCTTTTTCTCGCTCATTTGCTTCTCCTTTATTATTCTTCTTTCGGCAAGCCCAGGGCATAAATCTTCTTGCCGGGCAGGCCGTATTTTTCTCCCAAAAGGCGGGCGGCTTCCCGGCGTGCCAGACCGTTTTGCAAAAGCTCCCGCAACTCATCGCTCAAAACCCCGTCGTCCGGCGCGAAAAAAGCTTTTTGCGGCGCGCCCGCCGCCACTATAACAAATTCGCCGCGCGGTTCGTGGGCACGGAAATGCGTGATCAGTTCCTCCGCCGTGCCGCGCAGCGTTTCCTCGAAGCGTTTGGTCAGCTCCCGGCCGACCGAGAGGCGGCGTTCTCCGAAAAACTCCCGCATATCCTCCAGTGCTTGCAAGATGCGGTGCGGCGCTTCATAAAAAATCATGGTACGGGGTTCCTCCGCCAGCGCGGCCAAGGCTTTTCTGCGCGCCGACTTGGTGCGCGGCAAAAACCCCTCAAAGCAGAAGCGGCCGGCATCCAGCCCGCTCGTCACCAACGCGGCCAGCAAAGCACTAGGCCCCGGCACGGCGATCACCGTTATGCCTGCTTGAATGGCCTGTGTGACCAGTTCGCCGCCGGGGTCGCTGATGGCGGGGGTACCGGCGTCAGAGATGAGCGCGACATTTTTTCCGGCCTGCAAAAGCGGCAGAATCTGCGCGTCCCTTTTCTTTTGGTTATGCTGATAATAGCTGAGCAGAGGTTTTTTAACGCCCAGATGGTTGAGCAGCTGCGCTGATTTCCGCGTATCCTCGGCGGCGACCAGGTCGGCCTCGCGCAGCACGCGCACGGCGCGCAAGGTAATGTCCTCCAGGTTGCCGATGGGGGTCGCGACAAGATATAAGCTTCCGCTCATAAGAACACCTCAAGTCTATGAAAATCCCGGCCTGTTATTCTTTTCGATGTGATTATAACAGCAGCGGCTGAGCCGCAGACGCGGCAGGCGCGCTGGATAACGGAAGGAGGAATCGAGGGGGCGGCTGTGAGGTAACTGCCAATTGTTGTTTGCCTTGATATTATAGATACGCGAGCGACCGAAACGACGATGAAGCGATGAGGAAAGAATGAACACGCCTGCCCGCAGGAAAAACGCGCAAAGCCTTGGAGGAGGAGTGCCCGTGAGCGATGCGGGCGCGACGACGCAGTATCAGCGCGTTTTAAATAGGGCAGCCGGCGAGGCGAGGAGGCAATCCCCACCCCAAAAACCTAAAGGTTTTCGGGGACCCCGGGCCGCGGCTGACACAGCTATGCGACGCTTATATTGCCGACGAGGCGAAAAGGCCCGCCGCTTCCCCGCTATATACCCCTTCCCGCTCATAAACGACGAAAGGCGGCAAAAAGGCCAGCTCTCCCCGCCCGCCTTTTCTCAGCTCCAGAAGAAAGGCCCGCGCAGGCTGAGGCGCGAAGGAATGGACGGCGCGCAAGCGCGCGGGCCGCAATCCGTAAGCGCGGGAAAGCCGGAAACATTCCTCCAGGCGTTGCGGGAGGTGAATCAAAAACAGACCGCCGCCTGTGCTAAGCAGGGCGGCGCCCTCGCGAAAAACGTCCTCCAAAGAACAAAAAAGCTCGCTTCTGGCCGCCGCGAGCAGCGGATCAGGGCTGGGCCTGCCGCTTTGCGGGCGGTGAAAAGGGGGGTTGCAAACCACGAGATCGAAAAGGCCCGCACCCAAAAGCCCGGAGGCCAGGCGCAAGTCTCCCTCGACGACGCGCATCTGCCCTTGCAGGCCGTTTTCCGCCGCGCTTTTCTCCGCCAGGAGGGCAAGAGCAGGCATAAGCTCTAACGCGCAGACCTGTCCGGCCTTTTGCCAGGCCAGGGCCAAGAGAGAAATGACGCCGGTGCCCGCGCCCAGGTCGGCCAGGCGGTCTTGCGGAGAACCGGTGAGGAAATCCGCCAGCAACAGGGCGTCCAGAGAAAAGGCGGGGACGGAGTGGCTTTGCGCAATGCGCAGGCCGCCCCAAAACAGATCGTCGAAGCGTTCGCCCGGCAA
>WRDJ01000226.1 GCA_009783495.1 Clostridiales bacterium
AAGATAACGCGGTCGCGGTCTTCCCAATCGCCAACCCTTGGATCGAATGAAAGATGATTCGCAAATAAAGTCGTGATGACGTCGGCAAAACCAAGCACGACGCCCGGGTGCCCCGAATTCGCCGTCTGAATAGAGTTCAGCGCCAGCAGCCGGACGGCATCCGCCATGCTCCGCAATTCCTTTCTGTTAAAACTTAATTTTTTCCAGAACATTTTTCTCTCATTTTATGGTATTATATAAAAAAAGAAAGAGGCTAGGCAATGTTAAAAATTTGGACGGACGGATCGTGCTTGGGTAACCCCGGAAACGGCGGCTGGGCGTTTGTAATGACGGACGGAGCGCAAACGATTGAACGCAGCGGCGGCGAACGGGATACCACGAATAACCGCATGGAGCTGACGGCGGTGATTAATGCCTTGGGTGCGCTTAAAAAACATAACGAGTTCGAATTATTTACCGACAGCCAGTATGTAAAAAACGGCGTGGAAATATGGATGAAAAATTGGAAGAAAAACGGGTGGAAAACCGCCAATCGAAAGCCCGTGGCAAATCAAGATTTATGGCTTGCGCTCGACGCCCTGCTTCCGAAATTTAAAATACATTGGCGCTGGGTCAAAGGACATAGCGGAAATGAAATGAACGAGCGTTGTGACATCCTCGCCCGCACCGCGGCAGAAAAGATGCCTTAATCAAAACTTTCCCTATCTCATCGCGTTGACTACGATGGGATCGTTATAGCGCGTTGCCACCGTGCGTGCCGGCAGATTGCCATCAGCGGGGCTTACGCAACCGAAACGCCGAAGCAGACCCTGCCACCTTTGCACTTCCTGATGATGACGCTCCTGAACCTCCGCCCTTGCTTCCGAAACAGCCCCTGATGCGCCAAGCACAGCTCCGCTGGCCCCACCCCATGCTGTTCCGGGCAGACGCGCCCTGTTGGCGAAATCAAGAACATCCCCGTCCGACGCATCCTGCGTAAACGGAGTAAAACTTCTTATTTCAGAAGCCGGCAAGGCTTGCCCTTTTTTTCCGTTCGGCTCACGGACAACTAGATTGCCGCCAAGCGTTCCTTCGCCTTTCCGGCGCCGTTCTTGCCAGTCTCTCTGCTTCATATTGCTTCCAAATCCAAGACCTTGCGCGTCCTCTATCATCGCGCCGATACGCCTTCCCCCTCTTTGGGCGCTTGCTATCCGAACATATCTATTATTAGCATCACCACAAGTGGCATCGGGCAGCTTTTGCAGCCCAGTGCCACCTTCCGGTGTTCCAATACATGCCATTCCGGCGCGGAAAGCCATAAAATGCTCGGTCCAAGCAACACCGCCTATACTTTCCACATCCGCATCGTCGCCGATGGCTTCCGAAACCGTTATATTAATAAATCCTGATTGCTGCCCAAACGAAGTATCGGGGCCCGGCGCAAAAGCAAAATCCGCCTCGCTGCTTGTAGCACATACCACCCGCCTGTTTACATTAATCCAGCATTCGATACTCCCTCCGGCAGGTTTCAGTCCACCATTATCGGCATCAAAATCCAGAGCGCCGATACTCACCGTTCCCCATACGCATTTTTTTGCCTTATCGTCAATGCAATCTCTGATATCAAGCCAAGCATCTCCGCCGCCTGACAAACCGGCCGCCACATTGCCGATAACCATACCCGACGCAGCGCCCATTCCCCCGGCTATTATTCCGGCTCCTGCGACGTGGCCCGCCTGTGTGCCGGCGTATGTAAGTCCACCCAGCGTAACACCCGCGCCCACTGCCTGCCATATCGTCCTTTCCGTAGTGTCTTCTTCGTTGCGCAGCAAGACGGCACCGGCCGCGCCAACTACTACGGCGCCGATGGTCCTTCCGACAGCGCCCTGCCTCATTTCCCTATTCATTTGTCTTTCCACCTCTTCCTCTGTCGGAGGAGTATCCCGGGGAAAGTAGACTTCTCCTGCCGCCGCAAGATATCCGGCCGGCGGAAAGTCATCTATGTTGCATCTTATGGACGAGCCGGCCGGCACAAATGCCTGCGCCAAAACCCTGTCATGCCCGTCGCCCAAATTGCGCCCTTCGGGCGAATATACCATGTGAATTTCCATCAAACAGGTGGGCCTCGCCGTCACCAAGCCCGCACCCGCGGTCGGCACGCCCCAAACCATTGTGCCGCGGGTCAACGAAACCATTCGACACGCCTCTAAATCCGCAATCGTCGTCGCATGGCTACCCGCCCTTATTTGGGCCTCAATGTTTCTGTCCAACACCCGCACCGGCAGCTCGCCCGTGGCTTGCTGCGTTATATTAGCGGCGTTCATCGCATTGGCTGTGGCCTGCAGTGCCATAAGTTGTTGCATCTCGCGGCCATACTGCACCGCCACCGCGGCAGGCACGAATAAAAGGCAACCGACAACCGAAAGCAGGTATTTGTTCATCATTCTCTCTTTTACCTCTATTTTATCATAAAAGAGGGATAAACCAAAACGAAAAACTAAGTTTTTCGCCGGGGTGACAGCCCTGGAATAAAAAACCATTTGCAAAATAAAAAATATATACTAGACTGTCATAATCAAATAAGAGGACTTATCATGGCAGTGCCAAAAAAGAAGACTTCCGCGGCAAAAAGCAAAATGCGCCGCGCACATACCGCCTTGACCGCCAGCCCGGCGACAAAATGCC
>WRDJ01000227.1 GCA_009783495.1 Clostridiales bacterium
CCGATATGCTGCTGGTGGGCGTGGTCATTTCGTCTATTTACGGCGTGATTGACACCTATTACAGGCTTACCATGTCTCCTGAGATGCTGACGGTGCTGACTGAATTGGGCGACGGGAGGTATATCAACACTGACCCCATAAGTTTCCGCTTCATGTTCGCAGCCTTTTTCATCGGCTTCATACCGCTGTTTTTGATGCGCTACAGCCTTAACGCCAACTGCTTTTCCGACGATGACGCCTATTCCATGGGCGTCCGTCCCGGCTTGCTCAGATATTCATCGGTGATTTTCGCCACCTTTTTGCTGGTCGCCGCCTTGGTGCATGTGGGCGGCATAGGGATGATTTCGCTCATCGTCCCGCATTTCTGCCGCTATTTTATGGGCCTGGACTTCAGGAGGCTGCTTTGGGGCTGCTTTTTCTATGGCGGCATCGTGCTGCTGGTTTGCCGCGCCGTCGGCGACTCCATCAGCATTTTCTCATACGCGACGTTGCCGGTCGGAATCGTGGTCAGCGTGGTGGCGGCGCCGGTATTCGTGATTATTCTGCTGCAGCAAAGGAGGGGCTGGGAATGAAGCTGGAACTGCGGGGCGTTTCCTGCGGATATAATAAAGGCCGGAGCGTGCTGGAAAATGTCAATTTCACGGTGGAGACCGGAGAAATATGCGTTTTGCTGGGACCAAACGGAGTGGGAAAGAGCACGCTTTTCAAGAGCATCCTGTTTTTGATTCCGCCGCAAGGCGGGGATATTTGCATAGACAATGAGGATATATCCCGCTGGTCATATTCCAAACGGGCGGAATATATGTCCTACGTTTCACAGTTCCATGTGCCGCCCTTTCCTTATGAAGTGAAGGATGTTGTACTGCTGGGGCGCCTCAACAGCGTAGGCTATTTCGGCCAGCCCACGAAAGACGATTATGACATCGCGGAAGCTGCCATGGAAGATATGGGCGTGCTCCATCTTCGGGATAAACCGTATACGGAGATTTCCGGCGGCGAACGGCAGTTGGTGATGATTGCCCGCGCCCTCGCCCAGGAACCGGCCTTTTTGATTATGGACGAGCCGACCGCCAATCTGGACTACGGCAATATGGTCAAGGTTATAAACAAAATCCGCTCCCTGAAAAGCAAAGGCCTGGGGGTGATTATGACTACCCACTGGCCGGATCAAGCCTTCATGTGCGAATCCAACGTCGTTTTGCTGCAGAGGCACAATCCTTTGCTCTTCGGCACGGCCACGAATATAATAACCGAGCGGAATCTGAAGGAAGCCTATGGCGTGGACGTGAACGTGGTGGAGTATTTCAGCAAGAACGGTCGCTTAGTGCGTCTTTGCTCCCCACAATTCAACGATTAAAAAACTTATTTCACTCAAAAACAGACGAGATAAAGAGAGGGGTAAAATTATGCCAAAACCATTTGTAAACTGGGATGAAATTATGAAATTAGCCATGGGAGGGCGGAGACCTTTTTCGGGCGGGCCGGGTGGGCCGCAAAGAGCCGCGGGCGAGGCGCCGCCCAGCCCATACGGCATGTGGGACAAAGGCGCCCCCTTATATGACCAAATGGCAAAAATGGAAGCCGGCTATACGCTGAACCAGATCAATTGCTTTGAAACTTCGCCCGAAGATACTGTTTTGGATTGCGGCTGCGGCCCGGGGCGCATCGTCGTACCCATGGCCAAGAGGGCAAAAAGCGTCACCGCGCTGGATACTTCCCCGAAAATGCTGGAATTCTGCGCCGCTAATGCCAAGGCAGCAGGCCTGACTAATGTCACAACAAAGCTGCTGGATTTTAATGAAGTGGAAATCGGCAAAAACCTGGAAAAGCATGATATCGTCATTTGCTCCCGCAGCGCCGGCCTTATGGATCTGGTCAAGCTTTCAAGCATGGCCAACAAGCTGGTGGTCAGCATCATTTGGGCGCATGGCTATCTCAGTATCCCCGCGATAATAGGCAAGCTGTTCAACGGCATGGAAGGCGTGAGAGGGCCGGGCGCGGGGCCGGGATTTATGCCGCCGGGGGACAGGCGGCTCGGCAATAATATCATCTATAACCGCACATACGATTTGGGCTTCAATCCCAATCTGAAGATAGTGGAAGACGGCTTCACCAAAAACTTCGCCAGCCGCGAGGAAGCCTATGCCGACCTCTTCCTTTTGCGCTCAATGTTTAATTTGGAAGCGACTCTGCCGGAAGAACAGATGAACATTTTCAAGACTAATACGGACAACTTCTTAACCGCCAACGCTGACGGCACGGTGACTTTTTTATCCAAAACAAAGACCGTGGTCATGTGGTGGGATCCGCAGCGGGAGGAATAACTTGTTTCACCTACTTACAAAACCACTGAAAAAAGGGGATAAAGTTTATGGTAGCAGACCTTGCAGGAACGGACAAAAACAAGGATCAAATCAAGCCCCGGCTCAGCGAAGCTCAGGTAACGGAGGCCAAGGAAACTTTGTGTAAAATCCTGGATAATATAGACACCGTGATCATCGGCAAAAGAAAGACCGTTGAACTCGTTCTTCTTTCATTGCTTGCCGGCGGCCATGTGCTGATTGAAGACGTCCCCGGTGTCGGAAAGACCAGTCTGGTTTCGGCTCTGGCTAAATCGTTGGCGTGTTCTTTTAAGCGGATACAATTTACCCC
>WRDJ01000228.1 GCA_009783495.1 Clostridiales bacterium
CCCCTGCTATTACGGCATAGACACGGCCACCACCTCGCAGCTGATTGCCAGCAAGCTTTCCGTGGAGGAGATTTGCCGCAAAATCGGCGCGGACAGCTTGGGTTATCTCGGCATCGAAAGTTTGAAAAACATGGCCCCGCCCCTGCGCGACGACTTGTGCCACGCCTGCTTTTCCGGGGAATATTGCATTAAGAAATCCTGACACGTTCCTCAACGGGAGCGGCGTCAACCCCTAAAAAAATTCTGCCCCCTCTCCGGGGAAGGCAGAAAGGAGAGGGGAGAGGAGAGGAGAGGACAGAGGGGAGAAAACGGCGTTCTTTCCGCGTTGACTTTTTCCGGCAAACATGTTATAATAAGCGCAAAGCTCCTGATTATGGTACCGTCATAAGGAGGGATAACATGAAAGTCGAGCCGTTGCTTACATATCGCAAGCCCAAATACCCGCGCCGGGAAGAGGGCCTTCCGCCCCACCTTCTGCTTGCGAAAAACAAAAGCAAGGCCCTCATCGCCGCCATGCTGGCCGTATCAACTTCCCTGTCAGGGTGTATTGTTAGTTTCAGTGGCAAACCACCGTCGCCGGATTATTTATCCGAGGCGGATATAATCCAAATCCTGCAAAATGAAGCCGCGGCGCTGGGCATTTCCTTTGAGAATGGGCGGGATACAACAGTCAGGTATTCCGGGCTTGATATCGTTCTCGACCTCTATAACGAGGAAAAGCAGGTCGGCGTGGCGGTCGTTGACCGGGTTCAGGCTAACGAATTATATAGAACCGATGGGTGGGAGGAGATATATAGCAGCGGTTTGGCGGCCCAAGGCAGCCTTGAGGATGAAAAAACGCTGGATTTCTTTTTGACCTCGGAATACCTTGAAGAATACCACGCGGAAAATCTCCGCCAGGCCTTCCGCGAGTTCATCGAATGGCTGCAATCCGAAGGGATCATCTGATTCACTCAATAACAAGTCAATGAAAACCACTGAAAAGCAATAATTATTTTCATAATTATTGCTTTTTTGGGCATAATAGGCACGGATTTTTACGCGAAAGGGAATATACCGTGTCTGAACTTCCTTGGGGTTTTCTCTTGCTCCTGCCGCTCGCCATATGGGTTTACCTGGGAAAAGCCGGATGGCTGCGCGAGATCGGCCCTTCCAGAGAACTGCTGCTCTTTTTCATCCTGCTCTTTTTTGCCGGGAATTTTTTCACTTTCAACTTCATTTTAGACGGGAAAAATATTTTCGTCAATCTCGGCGGATACATTATACCTGCGCTTTTTGCCGTCTGGCTCTTTTTCCGCATAGAGGATAAAAGACCTTTGCGGCGCTTTTTCGGCGCGCTTGTGCTGGCGGGCTTATATTTGCTCCAACATAATTTTGAACTCATGGATGCCGAGTGGCTATATCCGTTAGCCGGGGCATATCCGCTTATAGCAGGAATTTTTGCCGCCGCGCTGGGCGGAGGCCGGGCCGCGGCGCTTTTCGCCGTTTTCGCCGGGAGCGTTTTGGGGCAGAGCGTGCAAACCGTCATTTGGGGAGGTACGCCGTTTTATAATGTCCGGCAGTTCGGCACGGTGCAGGACTTGAACCTGCTGCTGCTCGCGGCCATGTTCTCGCAGGCCTTTTGCTTAGCGGCGGCGCGGTTGAAGAAAGCAGTCAAGCGGAAAACCCTCTCTCTTGCCCCAGCCGGGGACGGCTTGACGAAAGACGGACAATGATGGATAATAGGTAGTGATACGTGAACAAGGGGGCAAGAGGGTGGCGGGGATAATAACTCAGGTTTCTGAAAACAGCATCGCCGCGGAGCTCGGGTTCAGCCCTGGCGATAAGGTGCTGCTCATCAACGGGCATCCTTTGCAAGACCTGATTGACTACCGCTATCACAGCGCGGCGGAACGTCTGGAGCTTTTGCTGGAGAAACCCGGCGGGGAAAAGACGCTCTATGAAATAGAAAAAGAGGCCGGCGAAGACCCGGGCCTGCTTTTCGGTGAGAATGTATTCGATGGGATGAGGCTTTGCGCCAATAACTGCCTCTTTTGCTTCATGGAGCAGCTGCCCGCCGGCTGCCGGCCTTCCCTTTATCTCAAGGACGACGATTACCGCCTTTCCTTTTTGCAGGGCAATTTCATCACCGGCACCAATCTCACGGAAGCCGACCTGGCGCGCATCGAAGAGCTGGCCTTAAGCCCGCTTTACATATCAATCCACGCCAGCGGGGAGGAAGCGCGGCGGCGGCTTTTGCGCAGCCCCAAGGCCGGAGAAATTATGCCGCTCTTGCGCCGTCTGCGGCAAGCCGGGATCGGTTTTCACGGGCAAATCGTACTCTGCCCCGGCATCAACGACGGCGCGGTTCTTGAACGAACATATCGCGACCTGCTAAGTTTGCGCCCTCATTTGCTCTCTCTGGCCTTAGTGCCGGTGGGCTTGACCGCGCACCGCAAAAACAACGGGCTTATCCCATATACAGAACAGGGGGCGGCCGCGCTGCTCGAAAAGGCGGGGCGCTGGCAGAAGGAAGCGGGCGAAGAAAACTTCCTCTTCCTGGCCGACGAGTTTTATCTTCTGGCGAGGAAGAAAATTCCGCCGCACCGCCATTATGAGGATTTCCCCCAGTTGGAAAACGGCGTCGGCATGACGCGCCTTTTTTGGAC
>WRDJ01000229.1 GCA_009783495.1 Clostridiales bacterium
AAAAAAATGCGCCGGGCGGCCCTGCTTTCCGCGCTTTCCCTGCGCGCTTTGGAGAACAAGGTCAAGGTGGTGGATGAGCTGGCCTTGGAAAAGCCCAAAACCAAGGAAGTGGCCGGAATGCTGAAATGCCTGAGCGCCGAAAACGCTTTGCTGGTGGTGGAAAGAGGCAATGCCAACGCGCTGCTTTCGGCCGCCAACCTGCCCAAGGTCTCCCCGGTGGAGGCGGATAGCCTCAACACCTATAACGTGTTGAGGCACGAAAACCTGGTGCTCACCAAACAGGCGCTGGATTATCTGGAGGAGGTGCTTATCAATGCGTAACCCGCATGACGTCCTGATCAAGCCCATGGTTTCGGAAAAATCCATGGACTTGCTGGCAGAACGCAAATACACCTTTTTCGTGGATAAAGCCGCCAACAAAATAGAAATCAAGCACGCGGTGGAATCGCTTTTCAACGTCAAGGTGGAGGAAGTGACCACCCTCATCCTCAAAGGCAAGATCAGAACGATGGGCAAGTTTTCCGGCAGGCGCCCGGACCGCAAGAAAGCCGTCGTCACCTTGAAGGAAGGGTATAAGTTAGAGATATTCGAATCACTCCACTAAACCGCAAGCCGGCAACATAAGCGTCGCATAGCGGTGTCGCGTTAACGATACGCTCGGCTCCCTCGCCTCGACGCTCCTTGCTCTGCTCGCAGTAATGTGTTTTTGTTCGGCCCCGCCGCATATAACCTGATATTTTTGGGAGGAAATCAAATGGGAATCAAAAAGTATAACGCCACTTCGCCCGGCCGCCGCGGCATGACGGTCTCCACCTTTGAGGAGATCACCACCGCCGTGCCGGAGAAGTCGCTCCTGGCTCCGCTGAAAAAGAAGGGCGGCCGCAATAACCAGGGCCGCATGACCACCCGGCATCAGGGCGGCGGGCACAAGCAGATGTATCGCCTGGTGGACTTCAAGCGGGATAAGGACAATATCCCGGCCAAGGTGGCTTCCATCGAATATGACCCGGCGCGTACCGCCAACATCGCTCTCCTTAATTATGCCGACGGCGAAAAACGCTATATTTTAGCCCCGCTGGGCATTAAAATAGGCGACGTTTTACTCTCCGGCGAAAGCGTGGACATCAAGACGGGCAACTGCCTGCCCCTTTCTTCGATTCCGGTCGGCACCATCGTGCATAATATCGAGATGGAACCGGGCCGCGGCGGGAAGCTGGCCCGTTCGGCGGGCTCTTCGGTGCAGCTGATGGCCAAAGAGGGCAAATACGCCACTTTGCGCATGCCTTCCACGGAAATGAGGATGGTTCTTGTCCGTTGTCGCGCCACCGTCGGCCAAGTCGGCAACCTGGATCAGGAAAATATCAATATCGGCAAAGCGGGCCGCAGCCGTCACCTGGGCATTCGTCCCACCAACCGCGGCGTGGTCATGAACCCCTGCGATCACCCGCACGGCGGCGGCGAAGGCCGTTCCCCGGTGGGCCGCAACCCGGTCACTCCCTGGGGCAAACCGGCCCTGGGCGCCAAAACGCGCAAACCCAAAAAATGGTCTAGCAAGCTGATAGTGAAGAGGCGCTCTAATAAGAAATAACAGCCATAAACCATGAAGGGAGGCTCATCATGACAAGATCCTTAAAAAAAGGCCCTTATTGCGAAGAAAAACTCTTGACCCGCGTGGAAAAGATGAACGATTCCGGCGACAAAAAAGTGATAAAAACCTGGTCCAGGCGTTCCACCATTTTTCCGCAGATGGTCGGGCACACCATGGCCGTGCATGACGGCAAAAAGCATGTGCCGGTCTATATCACCGAGGACATGGTCGGGCATAAGCTGGGGGAATTCGCCCCCACGCGCTTGTTCCGCGGTCACGGCAGCCATACGGAAAGATCCACCGCCCTCAAATAGGGGCAAGTGAGAGGAGGAAATGTTTTGGAAACCAGAGCCGTAGCAAAATATATACGCATCTCTCCGCGTAAGGCGCGCATGACCGCCGATCTAATCCGTGGCAAGAGCGTCATTGAAGCGGAAGCCATTTTGCAATATACCAGCAATAAGGGCGCGGAAGAAATCATCAAGGTCTTGCGTTCCGCCGTCGCCAACGCGGAAAACAATGAGGAAATGCCCAAGGATGAGCTCAAGGTGACGCGCATCTTCATTGACCAGGGGCCGAGCCTGAAACGCATCAAGCCCAGGGCGCAGGGCCGCGCTGACCGCATGGTGCGCCGCAGCAGCCATATCACCGTGGTGGTCGGTGACGGAAGGGAGGAATAAGCGAATGGGACAGAAAGTAAACCCCAAAGGAATGCGCGTCGGCATCATCAAAGGCTGGGATTCGGTCTGGTATGCCGAGAAGGATTTTAAGAAATTCCTCTATGAGGATTACCAGATCCGAAAATATCTCAAAGAGAAGCTTTTTGCCGCCGGCATTGACAAAATAGAGATCGAGCGCACCAACAGCCGTCTCAGAGTGGCCATCCATGCCGCCAAGCCCGGCCAGGTCATCGGACGCAGCGGGCAGGAGGTCGAAGTCCTGCGCAAGCAGCTGGAAAAAA
Source organism: Clostridiales bacterium (assembly GCA_009783495.1). Taxonomy (GTDB): domain Bacteria; phylum Bacillota; class Dehalobacteriia; order UBA4068; family UBA4068; genus WRDJ01. The sequence continues at coordinate 2,550 of WRDJ01000229.1, forward strand.
TGGCGGGTGTGAAGGTTGCCATTGACATCAAGGAGATCAAGCGCCCGGAGCTTTCCGCGCAGTTGGTGGCGGAAAAAGTGGCCGCGGA
>WRDJ01000230.1 GCA_009783495.1 Clostridiales bacterium
ACGACATGGTTGTTGGTGACGATCAACCCTTGCGGCGAGATGTTGAAGCCGCTGCCGTAGCTGCCGGATCTTTCCACGCGCACCACGCTTTCGCGCAGTTCCTTAATCATCGGGTCTTTGGAAAGCCAGCCGGATTGGGCAAAAAAGCTCCAATCAACGCCCCAAGCCCCGCCGAAATAACCCCAGGCCGCCGAAAAAAGGAAAGCCCCGGCCAAAATGAGGGCGATTAAGGCGCGTATTAAAGATTGCCTTTCGCGGGCCCCGCCGTGACCCGCCTCTTTTTCCGCGCTTTCCCCGTTATCCCCGGCGTAGAGGTCGTTGAGTTCCGCAAGTTCCGCAACGTCCAAATCGCGCCCGTGCTTTTCCGTCAGGGCCACCTGCCAGGGCTCGGGCTCCGCTTTTTTCGCGGGAATGGGAGGAGGCAAAAGGCGCGCGCCCCTTTTGCCGTCAATGCGCGTAATATAAAATTTAGCCACGCCTCAACCTCCTTGCGTCAAAATTTGTTCAATCAAGCGCACGGATTGCCCGTCCCACGTTTTCAGGCAGGCCAGCGGCTTGATCCAGTGTGCTTGCCAATCCTCGGCCCGGCTGTTGTTATAGGCGACGAAGCCGATGCCAGCGGCTTCCGCGGCTTGTGCGTCAATCACCGCATCCCCCACAGCCAGCCATTTCTTCACCCCAGGAAAGGCGCGGCAAATGGCCAGCATCCCTCCGGGATCGGGCTTGAGCGCCCCCAAAACTTGGGGCTCATCCCCCGCTTCCGCCCGGCCCGCCGCCAGGTCAAAATAATCTTCGATGCCGAAGGCCGCGAGCGCCCGCCGCGCCGCGCTCAAAAGATTATTGGTGAGCAGGCAAAGGCGGGCCGCGGGCCACAAAAGGCGCAGGGCCTCCCGCACGCCCGGTTCCAAAAGGGCGGCCTCCATGCCGCAAGATTCGATGCGCTCCACCGTTTGCCAGATCTCCCGCGCAAGCTGCGGCGGCGGGGCGGCGGCGGCAATCAGGGCGGAAACGGGCAGGCTGCCGTCGAAAGTCAGGCAGGCTTGCCGCAAAAGACGGCAAACCTCTCTCTTCATCAGGGAGAAGTCTATGGCGGAGCGCAGGAGAGTATTGTCCAGATCAAAAATCAGCCCGTATGTCGGCGGTTGCTGGCCTTGAGAAAATTCTCTATTTCTTTCGGCAAAGCGCAACGACACCAGACTCCCCGCCTTCCCCGCCTCATGCGTATAAGTCCCCGGCCAAACAATTCGCTCCCGGGGCAGGTGAACGCCCGCCGGGAGAGAATAAAAACTTATCCTTTTTTATTATACCACAAAAATCGCGGCAGGGAAAGCGGAAACTTGGGAAAGGCGGGTGCAAGGCATATGAGAAAAATAACGTGGGCGCCGTTCAACGCTTTCACCATAAAGATCATGGCCTGCCTCTTCATGCTGACCGACCATATCGGCTGGCTGCTTTTGCCCGAAGGGACGGCTTGGCGGATGATCGGACGGCTGGCCTTCCCCCTTTTCGCCTTCATGATCGCCAACGGCTGGCGGCACAGCCGCGACCGCGGGAAATATTTCCTGCGTTTGGCTGTCTGCGCCCTGGTCATACAATGGCCCTACCTCTTTTTCACCGATGCCGTGGGCCTCAACATCTTTTTCACGCTCGCCCTCGGCCTGGCCGCCATTTGGCTCTGGGAAAGGCTGAAAACCCATGACACCCTGGCCGGTAGACTTGCCGTTTTGCTCGTCGCTGTGGCCGCGGAGCTGATCGGCGCGGATTACGGCTGCTATGGCGTGCTGCTGATTCTCACGGCCCATATTTTCTATGGCCGGAATTGGAGGCTCTTCGCCGCCTGGCTCATTTTGAATGTTGCCGTGCTCATTAACGTCGTTCTTGACCACTATCTGACCCACGGGAGCGCGCAGGCCGGCATCTTACCCTATGTCCAACCGCTCTCACTCTTAGCCCTGCTCATCATCGCGGGTTATAACGGCCGGGCGGGGAAAAAAGCCGGCTGGCTTTTCTATGTTTTTTATCCGCTGCATCTGGCCGTGCTTTATCTCATCGGCAGATATTTATAGTGTCATGGTTTTTTACAAGCCGCAAAAAAGCCTTCCCAAACCGGAAGGCCTTTTTTGCTGTACGATATAAAAATCTCACCACTATCTAAATCGGCAGAGCCCAAACGGCGATCCCGCACATCAAAACCGCGCAACCGGCCAGGGCATGAGAATATCTTTCCAGTTGGTTCAATTTGAGAAGCCGGATGCCCTTCAAACCAAGAAAGGTCGCCAGCAGCATGGTGGCGATGGTGCAGACGGCAAAACTGACGGTGACGGAAATGAGCGCGAAAGTGCTGTGGGTTACGGCGGGATACATCACAAGCGGAATCAGCGGCTCGCAGGGGCCGAGCACCAGCAGGATGAAAAGACCCCAAAAGACGTTTCTCGATCTTTTGCCGTTGTCTGCGGCGTGCTCATGGGCTTCGCCGCTTTCTGCGTGGGCGTGCATGATGGTGCGCCCGTCCGGCAGGACGTGCCGGTGGGTCTTGTTCTTTACCGCACAGCGCAGACCGTAGATTGTATAAACGAGGCCGAAGGCGATGAGGAGATATGTAGCGATTGGCCCGCGTAAGTTTTCGACGCCTTCT
>WRDJ01000231.1 GCA_009783495.1 Clostridiales bacterium
TGGCAGTGCAATCACAAGTACACCAAGGGCGCAAAATGCCCCGGCCCGGTCGTGCGGGAGGAGCAGGTGAAGGCGGCGTTCCTCGCGGCCTTCAACCAGAGGATCACCGACAGGGACGCCATTTTCGCCGCCTATGATGAAGTGCTGGCCGAGCTCACAGACACAACGGCCCTGGACGCCGAGGCCGCCGCGCTCCAGCAGGAGCGGGAAGTCGTGGCCGAACTCATCCGCAAGGGCGTGGAAGAAAACGCCCGCGCCGCGCTGGATCAGGCCGATTACAACGCCCGCCGCGATGCCCTGGTAGCCCGCTTCAATGCCGCCACCGCCCGGCTGGCCGAGGTAGACGCCGAACGCAGCCGCCGCCGCAGGAAGCAGGCCAACATCGCCCATTTCCTGCAAATCCTCAAAAAGCAGGAAAATCTTGTGGACGAGTTCGAGGAGGAGCTTTGGTACATCACCGTGGATAAGGTGCTGGTTCACGCGGATAAGCGGCTCTCCTTCATCTTCCGCGATGGCGCGGCGGTGGTGATACCGCTTGAGAAATGATGCCAAAAGCCGCAGGCCCTAACGGGAAACCTGCGGCTTTTTTCGGCATTTTCGGGGCCGTTTTCCTTCCGTTTGGATGGTATCATACTATCGCAACGGAACGTATACCATCGCAACGGAAAAGGGCACCGTTTTGATTGTATCAAACGGTGTCCTTTTACATGGCGGAGAGAGTGGGATTCGAACCCACGATGCCTTTCGGCACGACGGTTTTCAAGACCGCTCCGTTATGACCACTTCGGTATCTCTCCACTACGGCGAACGCCTTAACGACTGTAAAATCGCCAAAAAACAAGCAAAAGCTTTGGCATGTGGGTTTTGCGCGGTTTTGTGGTTCGATTTTAAGGAGTTAAGGCGTATAGTATAGCAGAAAATCCGGGCGCTGTCAAGGGCCGCGCGGGTTTGTTTGTAAAATGGCTGCCTCCATTTCCCATTGCTTTCACGCGCTGAATCGGCTATAATCGGGCCATAGGAGGTGTTCGACTATGAATCACAACCATAAACGGCTGATGGGCCTGATATTGCTGCTGGTCATGGCCCTGTTTATGGCCATGAATATCCGCGCGGCCGAAGCCGGGCCCCCTTACTGTGATTGGAAGCAGTACGACGCGCGGTGGGCGGGCAAGGTGCTGGCAAATAAATCGATGAAAGAGGTGGGCTGCCTGGCCACCAGCGTGGCGATGCTGGCCGTGCAGGCGGGGGTAAAAAGCGAATGCGATTTCGACCCCGGCGTGTTTGTGACGGAAATGCGGAAAGCCGGCGGGTTCACCGCAGACAACGACCTGGTCTGGGAGAAGGTGCCGCAGGTCATCCCGGGCTTCGCCGTGGAAACCCCGTGGGCGGAGCTCAAGGGCACGCAGGGCGAAAAGGCCGCCAGACTGGGGGCCTGGCTGGACCAGGGCTTCTTTGTAGCTGTCGCCGTGAAGAACGGGACCCATTGGGTGGCGCTGCGCGGGGTTTTCGGCGGCGCGGTGGCCATGATGGACCCCGGCTGTACGGCTACCGACCTGTTCGGGAAATACGCCGCCTCCGGCGTCACAAGGGCGGCACTGTTCCGCGCGCCGAAAAAGTCGGCCCCGGCCACCACCCAGCCGCCTGCCGAAGCGCCTGTACAGGAAAAAACCGGCCTGGCGGGCTTGCTGGGCGACTGGAAAAACTTCGAGCTACCGGGCTTGTTTGGCGATCTGGTAAGACTCGACCTGCCGGGCCTGATGGGCGACTGGAGCAACGCGGACATGGCGGAGAGCCTGCTGGCCTTCGTCGGCGACATGCTGCGCCTGCTGTGGCAGTGCATACGATGGGTACTTGCCTTTGCGGGGTGATGCTCCTCCCTGACGCCTGCGGCGGCTTTTTGAAAGCTCCCTTCTCGCCGTCTTCGACGGCTCTCCCCCCTCGTGAACGAGGGGGGCTTTTTACTGCTTCAACCGCAGCTTTTCTGGAGAGCACAGAAAGCCCCCCTCGCGCGCGAGGGGGGAAGAGCCGTCAAAGACGGCGAGAGGGGAGCTTCTGGGGGTGATGTGACAGGTAAATAATCCGCCGGGTTCAACCTAGTAGGTATAGGGGCCATCAACGATAATCATGACATATGCCATGGCTAACGTAACCAGGAAAAGAACTGGAGCGAAAACTATGCCAAACCCAAAGGACATAGCGACCGCCATTACCGTACCGCCAGCTTCATGGGGTATCCTCCATTCTCATATTTTGTTTGCTATAACTTAGTCGAAGGTTGAATGGAAATTCCTTCCGATAATTCAGAAAAATCTTTCATGTGAAGTATTTTCACGCCATGGTCATCTTTTCCGCCCCGCCCGCCTTTTTCCGCTCATAAAGTCCCCTGCTCTGCGCATGTTATGGATGCGGCGTATCCGCTTTGAGCGGTGCGGCCGTATGCTTTTCAAGAATGAAAGGCAAAAGGAAGGTGGTACGGGCGCAGTGAGAAAGGCGGTCCGGCGCGCGGCGGGGTTCCTGACCCTTTGCAGTATCGTTTATCTGTCTTTGATCGGCTATGGGATGCACGCGCTCCCGGAGGAATACACCCTAACCAGGCAGCAAACCGTGGCGCTGAGCACGCCGTATACGGCGGAA
>WRDJ01000232.1 GCA_009783495.1 Clostridiales bacterium
ATACGACGTTTTTGAGGAAACGAGCGCCGCCGGTTTTGAAAAGAGGAGCAAATACAGCTATGAGCCCTGCGCGGAAAGCGGCGAGGTCATGGCCTATGACCATATCAAAATTTTGGATTGCGCGCTCGACCGCATCAGGAACAAGGCGCTTTATACCAATATCGCCTTCGGGCTGCTGCCGGAGCTTTTCACACTCTCCGAGCTGCAGCAGGCCTATGAGGCCCTGCTGGGCAGGGAGCTTATCAAGCCCAATTTCCGCCGCTGGGTCAGCCGTAAGGTGGAGGAAACGCCGCACGCCAAAAAGGACGGCGCGCACCGCCCCGCCAAGCTATACCGATTGAGGAAGGCTTCCATGCTGGACGACTTGGAGGGGCTTTAGTAAGTCGTCGGCAACATAAGCGTCGCATCGCTGTGCCGCATGGACAGAGGCCAGAGGTCAAAAAAAGACAGGGGGGTTCGATAGAGTTTTGCGGTTTGGCCGCTCACGTATCACGACATACGCTCACTCCCTCGCCTTGACGTTTCGTGGGCTGCTCGCTGAAACCGGGGCCTCCGAAAACCTTTTGGTTTTCGGAGGGGAATTGCCTCCTCGTTCGTGCTTGATTGCCCGGTTGCCTTCTGTTTAGCCTCATCCTCTGCACCCTCCTTGGGGAGGGGTAGAAAGTTTTAAGCCGGGGGTTGCCGCTTTGGCGGCAACCCCCGGCTTAAAACAAGAGCGATGAACGCCCCGCGTCGGCTTTTTCGGCCGCCGAACGGCGGCAAAGACCGCGCCCCTGTTGCTTTGTTTTTGTTTTTCCGGGTCCCGTTCTCTGTTTTATAAAAGGAAACGGCAATTCGCCGTTTCCTTCACACTCTTGCTTCTGTCCTCTTGCCGCTGTTTTATTCCAGATTGAGCCACAAAGCGGGGCGGACGCCGACGTTAGCGTCGTAGAGGCTGTCGCCACTGACGCTGATCCAGCCGTTAAAGACGACTGAGGCGGCATTAAAAGTTACGCTGCCGGGCGACCGCAGCCACCAAGTTCGGGCGTTTCCGTCTCCGTCTTTGGCTATCCTCGCGGAATTATATTGGTCGTTTATAGTACTTGTCATTGAACCATCCTCGGCGGCCAGCTTCCCGCTGTCGCCGAAATATCTCACCACTTCCTCAAGGCTCAACAAAAAGAGCTTATCCGAAGTGCCGTTGCCGCCCGAGATGCCATACCACGGGTTGGCGTCGTTTTTCACCTGCGTCGTCGCGATGCGCGCCTTCTCCGCCGCCGAGAAGGTGCTGTTATAAAACTCCCCGTTCAGATATTCCCGCAAATCGCAGTGCTGCCATGTTATGTTATGAAGTTCCGCGTCATACTTGCGGTTTTCGAGGACTTTCTCGCTGATGAGCAGCGCCTTGCCAGCCTGAACCTCAAGCACCCGCCAGTCTATGCCGCCGAATTTAATAATATCGCCCAACGAAACGTATTGCGTCCAAAACGGGTATAAGGTGATATCCGCGTCAGCCGTGTATTGGCCGCCCAAGCCATAAGCCTTCGCGCCACCGTCCGAGGTTGACCAGCCCGTTTGCGTATAACCGTCGCGGGTGAAGGTCTGCGAGGAAAGAGTGAAATCTTCGCCCCTTATTTTTGTCCCCGCGGCCACCGCGGCGCCGCCGTGGCTTCCGGGGTCATAGGTGATTGTAAACTCGTTTGCCTCCAAATACGTCTCCCAAAACGGATATAAGGTGATTTTCGCGTCAATTTTGTATTGGCCGCCCAAATGATAGACCTTTGCGCCCCCGTCCGATGTTGACCAGCCCGTTTGAATGTAGCCGTCGCGGGTGAAGGTCTGCGAGGAAAGCGTAAAGTCCTCGCCCTTGGTTTTTGTTCCCGCGGCCACCTCGCCGCTGCCGTAGCTTCCCGGGTCATAGGTGATCGCGAACGAACCCCCGCAGGCCGCCAAGGCCAAGAGCAAAACCGCCGCCAGAATTACCGCTAAAAGTTTTTTCATAGCATTTCCTTCCTTTCTGTGATGAATTGTTGTATAATATTATATATCAACCGGGGCGTTTTGTAAATATCAACCTAAGAGACAGATAAGAAAACGAAAACGGAGGATAACCCATGAAAGCAGAAGCAAAAAGGATTCAAGCCTTGCCGGCCTATCTTTTCGCCCGCATCGAGCAGAAAGTAAGCGAGGCCAAGGCCCGCGGCGTGGATGTGATCAGCCTGGGCATCGGCGACCCCGACCTGCCCACGCCGGGTTTTGTGGTGGAAAAAATGCGGGCGGCGGCGGCCGACCCCCGCAACCATCAATATCCCTCGTCGCAGGGCATGCTCTCTTTCCGTCAAGAGGTGGCGAATTTTTATCAATCCCGCTTCGGTGTGGAACTTTGCCCCAAAACGGAGATTTGCGCCTTGGTCGGCTCCAAAGAGGGCATCGCCAACATAAATTATTGCTATGTCGATCCCGGCGACCTCAATCTGGTGCCCGATCCCGGCTATCCGGTCTATGCCATCGGCACCATGTTGGCCGGGGGCACGGCCTTCAGCCTGCCGCTGCTGGCGGAAAATGGCTTTCTGCCCGATTTGGAGGCCGTTCCCGCCGAAGTCGCCGCCAAGGCCAAGATTTTATGGCTCA
>WRDJ01000233.1 GCA_009783495.1 Clostridiales bacterium
AGGGAAAGCGCGGAAAGCAGGGCCGCCCGGCGCATTTTTTTTGGCATGGAGATATTATAGTTGCGGTTATCCGGCCCGAAGATGACGCCGCCGCCTTTCCAGACGGGGCTGCGTGAGGAACCGGCGCGCGCGCGCCCGGTGCCTTTTTGCCGCCAAGGCTTCTTGCCGCCGCCGCGTACCAGGCCGCGGGTCTTGGTGGACGCCGTTGCACTGCGCCTGCTGTTCTGATATACCAAAACCGCCTGGTGCATGATGGGCCCGTTGATTTGCTGGGCGAAGATCTCATCGCGCAGATCCACCTGCCCGACCGTTTCCCCGCTTTTATTGAACAACTCTATTTGCGTCATGAGTTTGCCTCCTTAGGGCGTTATTTCCGCTTGCCGGCGCTTTTGATGGTGAGAAAGCCCTCTTTGGGGCCGGGCAGGGCGCCCCTGATCAACAAAAGATCGCGCGCGGCGTCCACTTTGACGATTTGCAGGTTTTTCACCGTGACCCTCTCGCCGCCCAGGCGGCCGGGGGAATGCTTGCCTTTGAAAACGCGGGCCGGGCCTTTGGCTCCCGCGGAAGCGGGACGGCGGTGGTTTTTTGAGCCGTGGGTCATCGGGCCCCTTTGGTCATTCCAGCGTTTGATGGTGCCGGCAAAACCTTTGCCTTTGGAACAACCGGTGACGTCAACAATTTCGCCGGCGGCGAAAATGTCGGCCTTGATCTCCTGCCCCGCCTGATAAGCGCCGCTGTTCTCTACCCTGATCTCCCGCAGGTAGCGGCGGGGGGCCACGCCCAATTTCTTGAACTGGCCGAGCGCAGGCTTTTTGAGCTTGTTGGGCGAAACCGCGCCGAAGGCCAGCTTGACGGCTTCATAGCCTTCATTGGCCAGGGTCTTAAGCTGAACGACGGCGCAAGGGCCGGCTGCCACCACGGTGACGGGGATGACTTTTCCGTCTGCGGTGAATATCTGGGACATTCCCAGCTTCTTGCCGAGTATCGCTTTCGGCATATGAGCACCTCCAGTTAAATGTTCGAGTTGCGGCGGGGAAAACCCGGCCGTATTGCTCGACTGTGAGCCTTGGGATTTATGAGACCCCGCTGTGCTGTCAAAGCGCAAACGAAGAGCCCTGTCTTTTTCTGACTTCTGACCTCTGGCTTCTGGCTTCTGTTCATGCGAAGCCTATATTGCCGACGAGTCGTATATAGGAGCAAGCGCCTATAACTTGATCTCAATATCCACACCGGCCGGCAGATCCAGCCGCATCAGGGAATCCATCGTCTTAGGATTGGGTTCCAGTATGTCAATGAGGCGCTTGTGAACTCTCATCTCAAACTGCTCCCGGGAATCTTTGTTGACATGGGGAGAACGCAAAATCGTATAAATATTCTTTTCCGTGGGGAGAGGGATGGGCCCGGAAACACCGGCGCCCGTCCTTTTGGCGGTATCCACGATCTTTTCCGCCGATTGATCCAATAACCTGTGGTCGAAACCCTTCAACCTGATGCGAATTTTTTGCTTGGACATCCTCTTACCTCCTCATCGCCCGCTCTTAGGCGAACATTTCTCGGTGGAAAAAACCGCCGGGATGGCGCAACCTCCCACCTCATCGCTTTCCCCTGGAAGCGAAAATTGGCTTCGCATTACTGTGTCAGCCGTTTCGCCGCAATCCTCGGCGTACGACACAGTACGCCTGCGTCTGCGGCTCACGGCTTCCTTGTCCTGCTCGCCACTTTTCGCTCCTATTTGCTTTTACGCCTGCGGCTGCTCGCCGCTTTTCGTTCCTAATTTGCTTTTGTGTTTGAGGCTCACGGCAGCCGGGTTTCCGTTGCTGATTTGCTTTTGCTTGAATCCCGCGTTTGGGGCGAAACGGGCAGCCATTTCGCCCCAAACGTCATAGCAAAACAATGTTATTTTCTTCCCGGCTAACCGCGGAGCCAAAAGTGACGACAGAACAAGGCGCGTCAAGGCCGGGCAACGAAGCGTATCGCTAATACGTGAGCAGCGAGGCCGCAGACGCAAGACCTTTATGCGAAGTCAATTTTAGCGACGCGCACTATTCTTTATTGATGGCCGTAACAACGCCCGCCCCAACCGTCCTCCCGCCTTCGCGGATGGCAAAACGCAGGCCTTCCTCGATGGCGATGGGCGTGATCAGCTCAATGTCCATGCGGATGTCGTCGCCGGGCATGACCATTTCCACGCCTTCAGGCAGGTTGGCGATCCCTGTCACGTCGGTGGTGCGGAAATAGAACTGCGGCCTGTATCCGTTGAAGAACGGCGTATGCCGCCCGCCCTCGTCCTTGGTCAGAACGTAAACCTGACCGCTGAATTTGGTATGCGGATGAATGGAATTCGGCTTGGCCAGAACCTGGCCGCGCTCCACTTCTTTCCTGTCTATGCCCCGGAGCAAGCAGCCGATATTATCCCCGGCTTCCGCGTAATCCATGAGTTTCCTGAACATTTCCACGCCCGTAACGACCGTGGATTTGCTTTCGTCCATCAGGCCCACGATCTGCACCGTGTCGCTCACCTTGACCCGGCCGCGCTCTACGCGCCCCGTCACCACCGTACCGCGCCCCGTGATGGTGAAAACGTCTTCGATGGGCATGAGGAAGGGTTTA
>WRDJ01000234.1 GCA_009783495.1 Clostridiales bacterium
AGCAGGTGGCCGGGCGCATGAGGCTGGATTTGGCGCAATATCGCGAGTTGGCCGCCTTTTCCCAGTTCGGCTCCGATCTGGACAAGGCCACCAAGTTTACGCTGGATCGCGGCGAACGCATGACGCAAATCCTCAAGCAGGGGCAATATTCCCCCATGCCGGTGGAAGAGCAGATCATGGCCATTTTCGCCGCCACCCAGGGCTTCACCGACGACATCGAACCCGGCCAGGTGGTGGCTTTCGAGCAGAAGCTGCTGGCCTATGTGCGCCTGCAGTATAAAGACGTTCTCGCGGAAATCAAAGAAAAGAAACAGCTTTCCTCGGAACTGATCGCCAAGATCAGGGCGGTCATCACGGAATTCAAGCAGAGTTAAAACAGGAAAAGACGGCAAAGCACCAACGAGGAGCAAAAAGCGACAAGCAGCCCAAGAAGCGCGAAGCACGAGGGAGCGAGCGTATATAAAAACGTGAGCGACCGAGGTGCAGGCGCAACACAGGGCGGCACCGTTGATTTTGCGACGAGTCAGGAGGATGAAATCTTGGCGAGTACGAGAGACATTAGACGCCGAATTAAAAGCATCAAAAGCACGCAGCAGATCACCAAGGCCATGAAAATGGTCTCCGCCGCCAAGTTGCGGCGCGCGCAAAGCAGCGTGATGGCGGCGCGCCCCTATTCCGACGAACTGGGGCAGGTGCTTGCCCATTTGCGCAAGGGCAACGCTAATCACCCGTTCTTACAGGCCAAAGAAGTGAAAAAGGTCTGCTTTGTGGTGTTTGCGGGCGAGCGCGGCCTCTGCGGGGGCTTCAATAGCAACATTTTTCGCCGCGCGGAAATGGAAATCGAGAAAGCCGGGTTCCCTCATGCCGTGGTGGCGGTGGGGCGCAAAACCCGCGATTATTTCCGCCGCCGCCGGCACGAGCTGGCCATGGAATTCACCAACGTGGGCGACAACCCTGCTTTCATACAGGCCAAAGAACTGGCGCAGCGGCTTTCCGCGCTTTATATTGACGGAACTTTCGACGAGATCCACCTGGTCTATTCGGAGTTCAAGTCGGCGCTGACGCAAACACCTGTGCGCAAGCAACTGCTGCCGGTGCCCCACCCGGAAGAGGACCCGGACGAACCTGCCGATGCCACCGAATATCTTTTCGAGCCGGATGAAACGGCGTTGGTGCAGGCCCTTTTGCCGCGTTATGTTGACATCGCGGTTTATCGCGCCATGCTGGAGGCCAAGGCCAGCGAGCACGGCGCGCGTATGACGGCCATGAGCGCGGCCACCGACAACGCCCTCGAGATCATAGACCGGCTCACTTTGTCGCTTAACCGGGCGCGCCAGGCAGCCATCACCAAGGAAATTTCGGAGATCGTCGGCGGGGCGGCGGCCCTTTCATAAAGAACAGAGCAATAAGGGAGGTAAAGAACTTGGCAATCGGAAAAATCAGGGAAATTATCGGGCCGGTGGTCGACGTGGAATTTGCCGAAGGGCAATTGCCCGACATTTATAACGCCGTGACGGTGAAAAGCGCCGACCAGGAAGAAGGCCTGCGCGAAGGCGGCATAAATATCACCATGGAGGCTATGCAGCACCTGGGCAACAACGCGGTGCGCTGCGTCGCGCTATCCTCCACCGACGGCCTGAAAAGGGGCATGCTGGCCACCGACATCGGTTCGCCGATCGTTGTGCCGGTGGGCCGCGGCACCTTGGGCCGCATGATGAGCGTCATCGGCGAGCCCATTGACGAAGGCGGGCCCATCGTGACGGAGCAGAAGCTGCCCATCCATCGTCCGGCCCCGCTCTTAGAAGAGCTGGAGCCCTCCACGGAGATTCTGGAAACCGGCATCAAGGTCGTTGACCTGTTGGCGCCTTATACCAAGGGCGGCAAGGTCGGGCTTTTCGGCGGCGCGGGCGTGGGCAAAACCGTGCTCATCCAGGAGTTCATCCGCAACGTGGCCTATGAACACGGCGGCTTTTCCGTTTTCGCCGGCGTGGGCGAGCGTTCCCGCGAAGGCAACGACCTCTGGCATGAGATGAAGGATTCCGGCGTCATCGAAAAAACGGCGCTGGTTTTCGGACAGATGAACGAACCTCCCGGCGCGCGCCTGCGCGTGGGGTTGACCGGGCTGACCATCGCGGAGTCCTTCCGCGACAGCGAAGGGCAGGACGTGCTGCTCTTCATAGACAATATATTCCGCTTCACGCAGGCCGGTTCCGAGGTTTCGGCGCTTTTGGGCCGCATGCCTTCGGCCGTGGGCTATCAGCCGACTTTGGCCACGGAAATGGGCGCCCTGCAGGAGCGCATCACCTCTACCAAAAAGGGGTCAATCACTTCGGTGCAGGCCATTTATGTGCCGGCTGACGACCTGACCGACCCGGCCCCCGCCGCGGCCTTCGCGCACCTGGACGCGACGACGGTGCTCAACCGCGCCATTTCCGAAATGGGCATCTATCCCGCTGTGGACCCGCTGGATTCCACTTCGCGCGCCTTGAGCCCGGAAGTGGTGGGCGATGAGCATTATCAAGTGGCCCGCTCCGTGCAGCGCGTCCTGCAAAGATATAAGGAGCTGCAGGACATCATCGCCATTCTGGGCATGGACGAACTG
>WRDJ01000235.1 GCA_009783495.1 Clostridiales bacterium
GAGGCCATCATGGGCGAGCGCATCAGCGACGTGGAGCGCAGCGTCAGCGGCTCCAACCATTGCCGGGCGCTTGACGCGGCCCGCCTGCTTGACCTGCCCTTTATGTGTGTGCATACGCCGGCCGACAACCTGGCCGCCGCTTTCCTGCAAAAACGCATCGCCGAAGAAGCCCCGCAAAGCGTGGGCGACTTGCTCGGCCTGATAAAAGCCATCCCCGAATACCGGCGGGCCGGGATCAACAATAACCCCGCGCGCATTTTGTCCGGCAAGGAAAGCACCAGCTTGGGCAAGGTTTATGTTGATTTCACCGGCGGAACCTCCGGGCCGGAGGAAGCCTATGAGCGCCTGGCCGGTGCCGGGGTCAGCACCGTCGTAGTCATGCATATCAGTGAAAAGCACCTCTCTTTGGCCAAGAAGCAGCATTTGAGCGTCGTTTTGGCCGGGCATATCGGCAGCGACAGCTTGGGCATGAACCTCTTTCTCGACGCCCTGGTTGAGCAGGGGGTGGAGGTTGTGCCGGTTTCCGGCCTGATCCGCGTGGGGCGGTGAAATCAGCGCCGCATAGCTGTGTCAGCCGCTTCGCCGCGATCCTCGACGTGCAAACGAGAATGCCTGCGGCCTTTTATGCCGGTTGGCGGTTCGGTTGATAACCCAAGCAAAGCAATCTATAAAATAAATCCAGAGGGAGGCATTCCCATGAAAGCTATGCGAAAGCGAGTCCTGTCCCTCATCGCCTTGGCGGCCATCTTTACGCTGCTGCTCACGGCCTGCGGAAGCGCGGCAAAGCTTACCGAGTATTCCTTCGGAACAGACAAGGTGCCGGCCGTAAACGCGGTCATCGGCGAAGAACGCAAGGTCAGAGGCGTGGAAATAGGCATAGCCAATGGAGTGCGCTATAGACAGTATACATATCAAAGCGATTCGGTGCTTGACGATCTGCTGACCTATTCGCTTTATCTTCAAGACAACGGCTGGTTGGTCATACCGGAAGGTGACTTGTACGGTGGCGAGGGGGAAATGCGGCTTGCCAGAGATTCAGCCGACGAGGGAAAGATCCTGATTATCTCGGTCGAGTTTTATCCGGGCGGATATGTAATACGGGTCAACAAGCTCGCCGGGTCGCTGCCGCCGAATTAATCGGGAACGGCGGCAACCCAACTGAAGGGAAAGTGGAGCGAGGGCGGAGCGGGGCTAACGCAGGGACTCACATCAAGGGGGGTGCGAAGTGAAGCTCATAACGCCCGAACAAATGCAGAATCTCCTTTCCGTTTGCTATGAAAAGGCCATAAACGGCCTGCCCGGCGCCAAAGGCGTGTTTTTAAGCAAAGGCGTGGCGGAGTTTGCCCAAGGATACCGGGCGAAATACGCTACGCCGCAAATCGCGGCGCATAAGCTGGTCAAAACCCAAATCCTCAAATGCGGGACTTCGGGGTTTCTAAGCGGGTTCGGCGGGCTGATAACGCTGCCCGTGGCCGTTCCCGCCAATATCGGCAGCGTCCTTTATATGCAGTTGCGCATGATCGTGGCCATCGCCTGCCTGGGCGGCCACGACCCGCGCGACGAGGCGGTGCGCACCATGGCTTACTTATGTTTGGCCGGCGAGGGCGCCGCTTCTGTCGTCAAAGAGGCGGGCATAAAAATCGGCGATAAAGTCGCCCTGAAAGCCATCAACAGGCTGCCGGCGCAAGTCCTCATCAGGATCAACCAGAAAGTCGGCATACGCCTCTTCACCACGCTCGGGACGAAGGGCCTGATCAATTTGGTGAAGGTGGTGCCGGTCGCAGGAGGGGTGGCAGGCGCCGGGTTTGACGCCGCCTCAACGCGCAAAATCGCCAGGCATGCCATGAAAGCCTTTTTCGCCGGCCCGCCCGCGCCCGAAGTCCCTGACGAGAACATCGAGCCGGTTGAAGGCGAAAATTTGCCTGAGGCAGAGGAAAGCATCCTCGAACAATAAGTAAAAAGAGGGAAATTTGATGCCAAATAAGAACAAAGGCAAAAAGATAATCAAGCGCGTGCTATATGCCGTCCTTTCCAATGTCTTATACGGGTTTCTTGTCTATTGCCTGTATATATGGCTGGTCGGATATTCCCCTCTCTACGTTTATTTGGGGAATCTCGCGCTGATCATCGTCTTTTTGCTGTGGGATGAAGGGTTTCTCAGGTCGTTCCGTTCAAAAAAACTTGTTGCGCAGCTGAAGAAAGAACTGAAGAATGAGCGGGCGAAAGAGAAATACTATCGCTATGTGCAATTTCTCTTTGACGGATTTGTTTCTTTCAAGACCATGCTCTACCTGTTTTATATTTTCATTCTGGTATTCTCGCAAATAATTGACTTTTACCCGGCATTGATCAACGAAGGTTTGGCGAATTTCATTTTTGCCAACAGATACAGCATTTTGCTTTTGATCGCGCTTGACCAGCTGATCGGGCAGTTTTCACAGGACAGGGCGAGAATAAGAGAAATCTCGGCGGAATTCGAGAAAAACTGGACGGAGATTCAGGATTAGCGCGGCTTTGCGCTGTTTCAGCGGGAGAAGTATTTGGGGGTGAAGATAGGGACAAACCAATTTATTATAAAGCGGAAAGATTCTTTACGACAA
>WRDJ01000236.1 GCA_009783495.1 Clostridiales bacterium
ACGAGCCGCCCCCAATTGATGGAATTGGCGGAGGAAAATTGCAAATCGGCCTCTTGCAGGGTTTGCCTTAATTCCTCATCGGCGAAGAGCTCTTTGACCGCCTTCTGACAATCGTCGAAATTGCCTTTGACGGCCACGACCCCGGTGTTACCGCCTCCGCCGGTAAGCATTTGCCGCTCCTGAATGGCGCTCACCCCGTCCTTGGGATAAAAGACCAGCACTTTTGTGCCGGGCACATCCTTGAAGCCTTCCAGGGCGGCCTTGCCCGTGTCGCCGGAGGTGGCGACGAGGATGAGCAGATCCCGCTGTGAGCCGCATTTTTTCACCGCCGCGGTGAGCAGGCGCGGCATGATCTGCAGCGCCATATCCTTGAAAGCCAAGGTCGGGCCGTGCCACAATTCCAGCATGAAGCGTTCGCCCACTTGGCGCACGGGGGCGACTTCGGCGGGGAAATTATCCGCACGGTAACTCTGCGCCACTATTTTCTCAAGCTCTGCGGCGGAATAATCGTCCAGATAGAGAGCGAGGATTTCCCGCGCCAGCTCCTGATAGGAGAGTTCGGGGCGCAGGGCGCAGGCGGGAAAGCTTTCCGGCACGAAAAGGCCGCCGCCGGGCGCCATGCCCAGCAGGATGGCCTCCGCCGCGCCGACGGGCTGATAGTTTGACCGGGTGCTGAGATATTTCATATGATTTGCTCCTTTTTCGGAATCTGCATTTGATAACCGGATATGCAATAGCACCTGCGTTTTTATTATGAGGCGCGGCGCCCTTGCCGTTGCCCGGCTTTTACATTTTGCGGATTTTCTCAAACGCATTACGGTGAATGAGATAATCTTGTCCTCTGAAAGACGGTTTTTTCACTATTTTTTTCAACATGGCAACTCCTAAGTCGAAATAAGGCTGGATATATAATTCGTAGATTTCCTCTAAGCACGCAATATAATCCTGCTTTTCCCATTGCTCATAATAAAAACCATAATTACCAAGAGGCATATTAGTGCGTACAGTGCCCCAACTTTGAGTTTCATCATGAAGTCTAAAACCAACATCAATAAAATAATTCTCATTAAATCTATTCTTATCAAACAAAAATATTATGTCAAAATCTGATTGAGGATAAAAATAACCAATTCCACTATACGCTTTTTCTGTACACTTTTGAAAGCCTTTTGAGAAAAGCCATTGTTTTGTGATTTTTTTCATATCATTCTTTTCCATCGTTTATCCTCCGTTCGCGTCAAATTTTTGCTCCTTTCGCCATTCCGCGCTGTAAATGGACTGGCCCAGCGCCCGGTAGCGTTCTTCGTATTCGCTGGCCTCCCCCGCTTCCGGGAGCGGCGCGTCATAGTCGGCTTGCAGCAGGGCGAAGGGGCCGCCGCGCAGGGATTCGAGCGACCACTCGAAAAAATCCCGCGCGTCAGTGCGCAGACGGATCTCGCCTCCCTCCGCAAGCACCTGCGCGTATTGCCGCCAGAAAAGCTCGTGGGTGAGGCGGCGCTTGGCGTGGCGGGCCTTGGGCCAGGGGTCGGGGAAATTGAGATAGAGGCCGTCCAGCTCGCCGGGAGCGAAAATCTCCGGCAGCAGGGCGGCATTGCACCAGAGGAAGCGCAGGTTGGCCGGTTCGTGGCCTTGCAAACGGGAGAGCGCCAGAAAAACCATCTCCTCGCGGAAATCCAGGCCCAGATAACTGCTTTGCGGGTCGGAGAGGGCCTGCGCCGTGATGAAGCGGCCCCGGCCCATGCCGATTTCCAGCCTGAGCGGGGCAGGGCCCAAAAGGCCGCGCCACTTTCCGCGCAGGGCAAGCGGGTCGGGCAAGACCAGCGGGCTGGCCTGGACGGCTATTTTGGCTTGAGGCTGACGGCGTAACCTCATAAAGGCTCCGGCGAGTCCCAAACGGCTCTTTCAGCATCATCAATCTCGACTACGCTCATGCCTTCCTTGAATAGGCGCAGTTCGATGGCGCCGGCCCAAAATTCGCATTTCTCTTCCATTTTTCTGAATTTCTTACGGTTCAGGCTGTCAGCGGGGGCGCGGTTCTGCGCGTTTTGCCGGACGATCTTGCAGACCCTCTTGCAGAGCAAGAGCTGCTCTCTGCCTAAATCCTGATATTGCTCCTGCAAAAAGGCCATGACCCGTTTGAAATAGCCTTCAAACTCCGAAAAGGGCAAAAGCCCGCTCATCTTGAGATATTCCCGCATTTTCGCGCAAATATCCGCCAACTCCGCCTTTATTTCCGTGTTTTCCTGGGGAAGCTCAGTCATTTCTCGTCCTCCTAAATTTTGCTGATTTTACCACGCATAATTATTTGAAAATGCCAAAAACTATGAGAAATATGACAAAAAAGAGGGGTTTTATGTTGAAAAAACTGATGCCTGTCCTGCTCAAACATTCCGCGAAAGCAGCCTGCAAGGATATTTACAAAAAAATAGGGCCGGACGCGGCCTGGGGCGCCGTCGGCTTCGGGCTGGGCCTGGGGCTGGGCCTTTTGGCTTCCTGCTGCGTCCCGGAATATCAACACAAACGGAAAAAACCGGGCCTGCTCTCGTTCTGGCTGCGCTGAGGCCGCTTTTTTACCCGGGCGCACATTGCGCGCCCCTGC
>WRDJ01000237.1 GCA_009783495.1 Clostridiales bacterium
GCTTGATAGGTGGAGACGGCGACGCGTTTGATTTTGGCATAGTCATGCAGGGGCTTCAAAGCCACCACCATCTGAATGGTGGAGCAATTCGGGTTGGCGATGATGCCTTTATGCCAAAGCACGTCTTGCGGGTTGACTTCCGGCACCACCAAGGGCACCTCGTCGTCAAAGCGGAAGGCGCTGCTATTGTCAATCACTATGGCGCCCTGCGCCGCGGCCCCGCGGGCATAAAGCAATCCGGCCGGGCCGCCGGCAAACAAGGCTATGTCCACCCCGGCGAAGGAATCCGCCGTTGTGGCTTCCACGCTATATTCCCGGCCGCGGAAGCTGATTATTTTCCCTTTTGAACGCTCTGTGGCCAGAAGGCGCAACTCCCCGACGGGAAAATTCCTCTCCGCCAGAACTTTCAGCAGTTCGCCGCCCACGGCGCCGGTCGCGCCGACGATGGCGACGTTATACGTTTTCATCGTTAAAACCCCCGCAATTTTAATTTTATTATTATAACATATGGCGGCGGGGTTTGGCAACTGTTTGTTTTCATGTTAATACTGCAATAATACCGGCTGGAGCTGGCGGCCCGCCAAAGCCTCCGCCAAAGCGCTGGGGATGCGTTTCATGTCGGAAAGGAGCGAGCTCGCCTTCTCCTTGGGGTTATCCTGACCGAAAGGCACCATATAAACATTTTTGGTGTTGAGCAGAAGCCCCAGGTTTTTGGCGTTGGCGCCCAGGCCGTCATTGGTGGAAATTGCCAGCACCAGCGGTTTTTGGTTGCGCAGATGCGCCTTGGCCGCCATGAGCACCGGGGAATCGCTGATGCCGAGGGCCAGCTTGGCCATGGTGTTGCCGGAGCAGGGCGCAATCAGCAGAACATCCAGAAGCCGCTGCGGGCCGATGGGTTCCGCGAGCACGATGCTGTCAATGAGGGACCCGCCGCAAATCCCCTCGATTTTTTCCCGCCAAAATTCCGCCCTCCCGAACTTGGTATCCTCATTTTTTACGCTAAAAGAGATGATGGGCATAATTTCCGCCCCGGCCTTTTTCACCTCTTCCATGGCTTTCACCGCTTCCTTCAAGGTGCAATGAGAGCCCGTGACGGCAAAGCCCACCTTCACCCCGGCCAGCGGTTTTTCTTCGTTTTCTTTATGCAAATCCATTATTTTTTCCATAAGTATTTAAACCCCCTGTTTGCTGCACATGGAGATAATCAAAGGAGGATAAACGGCGGCCAAAGTCTTTCCGGCGGTGACCGGGGCCACCCGTCCCGGCAGGCCGGAAGCCAGCACTACCCGCAGGCCTAAGGAAGCGGCCGCGGCGAAATCCGTGCCGCCGGGGTTGGCGGCCAAGTCAATAATCACGGTATGCTTGGACAGGTTTAGCAAAACCGCCGCGGAAAAAAGAAGAACGGGAACGGTGTTGAAAATGAAATCGGCCTCCCTCGCTTTGCGCGGCCATTCATTCCATTCTATCGTATAAAAGCCGGCTTCATGCGCCCTTTGCCGCCTTTCGGAACCACGGTTGCTCACCGAAACCTCCATGCCCAGCGCACGCAGGCGCGGTGCCAGGGCCTCCGAAACCCTGCCGAAACCGAGAATGAGCGCCTTTTTCTCGAAAAGAACCTCCTTGCTTTGCTCCATTGCCACGGCGATCGCCCCTTCGGCCGTCGGGATGGCATTATAAGAAAGGGATAATCTGCGAAAAGGCCTGTAAGAACTGATATGCTGAAACAAGTGAACGGCATCATAAGAGAGGTGAAAAAGATTTCCTATCATTTTTTTGAACCTGACAAGTGCTGATATGGTGATTATATATTTCGTTTTGGGTTAATCACCTTCGGGGGTTTTCGCGCACAGAACTCACACTCCTGCCCTCCGCCCGGCATATTATATAACGAAGGCCGGTTTGGCAGGCCTTCGAAAAATAAAGAGTAAAGGAACGACTGTCTTATGCAAGAGAAAGAAAGAGAAAGAGAGCTAATGCCGGGTTACGAGACGCTTTACCCCCACGCAAGAAAACCTGCCCTGGCCATGGCCTATGTGCCGGATCAGGAATGGGGCGACATTTACAAACCGGACGTCGCTTTTGTGCGCGGAACCATCTTCCCCGAACTTTACAAACCTTTTACGGAAGGGGGGCCTTCCCATGCATGAACGCGCCGAAATGTTGAAAAAAGTGCAGACGTTCGACTTTTGCGCCCACGAAGCCGCCTTATACCTCAACAATCACCCCGACAATAAAAGCGCCCTGGCTTATTTCAACAGATACCTGCAACTGGCGCGCCGGGCCGCCGCGGAATATGAGGAGAGATTCGGCCCTCTGAGCCATCAAAATCATGATGAGTCCAACCGCTGGCGCTGGGCCGACGGACCGTGGCCGTGGGAGGTGGATGATTAAGCCATGTGGATATATTCTAAAAAACTGCAATTTCCGGTTAAGATCAAAACCCCTGATCCCGGTATGGCCAGGATCATCATCACCCAGCTTGGAGGGCCGGACGGGGAACTTGGGGCTGCCAACCGGTATCTGAGCCAACGTTATTGCATGCCATATAATCAGGTCAAGGGAACTTTGACTGATATAGGTATATCCGTCCC
>WRDJ01000238.1 GCA_009783495.1 Clostridiales bacterium
CGGCTGAAAGACCGCCCGGACGGCAAATATATCGAGGTGACTGCCATGACCCCAACCCCCTTGGGTGAAGGCAAGTCAACCACCTCCTTGGGTCTGGTGCAGGGCTTGGCCAAGCTGGGCCTCAATGTCGGCGGATGCCTGCGCCAGCCTTCCGGCGGCCCCACCATGAACATCAAAGGCACGGCGGCGGGCGGCGGAAACGCTTTGCTCATCCCCATGACGGAATTTTCCCTTGGCCTGACCGGGGACATCAACGACATCACCAACGCGCATAACCTGGCCATGGTGGCGCTGAACGCGCGTATGCAGCATGAATATAACTATGACGACGCCACATTGGCCGCCAAGGGCTTGCGGCGCCTCGACATAGACGGCAAAAGGGTCGAGTTCGGCTGGGTGATGGATTTCGCCGCCCAATGCCTGCGTAATATCGTGATCGGGCAAGGCGGCAAGAACGACGGCTTCCTCATGAACTCTCGTTTCGGCATAACCGTCAGTTCGGAGCTGATGGCCATTCTCTCGATCTCACGTGATCTGGCCGACCTGCGCCAGAGGATCAGCCAGATTGTGCTGGCCTATGACAAAAGCGGGCGTCCCGTCACCACCGCCGATCTGGAAGTGGACGGCGCCATGACCGCCTGGATGCGTAATACCATCAACCCCACCCTCTGCTCCAGCACCGAATATCAGCCCATTTTGGTGCATGCCGGGCCTTTCGCCAATATCGCCATCGGCCAGTCCTCCATCATAGGCGACCGCCTGGGCCTGAAACTATACGATTATCACGTCACGGAAAGCGGCTTTGCCGCCGACATCGGCTTTGAGAAATTCTGGAACGTCAAATGCCGCCTGAGCGGCCTCACCCCGCATGTCAGCGTCCTCGTGGCCACCATCCGTTCGCTTAAGATGCACGGCGGCGGCCCGCAAGTCTCGCCGGGCAAACTACTGCCTGAGCAATATACCAAGAGCGACCCGGCCTTGGTGGAAGCCGGTTTGGGCAATCTGCTGCACCACCTGGCCACAGTGAAAAAATCCGGCATCAACCCGGTGGTCTGCCTGAACAAATTCGCCACGGATTCCGATGAGGAGATCAACATGGTGCGCCGCGCCACGGAAGCGGCGGGCGCGCGCTTCGCCGTTTCCGACCATTGGCAATATGGCGGCGAGGGCGCCGTCGAGTTGGCGCAGGCCGTGCGCGAAGCCGCGGAGGACAAGCCCGATTTTAAATTCCTCTATGATTTTGATATGCCTTTGCGTAAGAGGGTTGAACGGATCGCCGCCGAGGTTTATGGCGCGGATGGCGTAGATTGGTCGCCCGTGGCTGCCAAGAAAGCCGCCGATTTCGAAAAAGACCCGCAATTCCGCGATTATGCCACCATGATGGTAAAAACGCATCTCAGCCTCTCCCACGACCCGAGCAAAAAAGGCGTGCCCAAGGGTTGGCGCTTGCCGGTGCGCGACCTGCTGCTTTATAACGGCGCGCGTTTCATCTGCCCGGTGGCGGGAGATATCAGCCTGATGCCCGGGACCGGTTCCGACCCGGCATACCGGCGCGTGGATGTGGATACGCAGACGGGCAAGGTGCGCGGATTGTTCTAGACTTGCCGCAGCATCGGCATCGCCTGGCCGTGTCGCCGTTCGCGCCCGCAGTTGCTCAGATCTTTTCGCCGCTTGCCCCATCATTTGTGTTTACGGTTTCCAGATAAAATAATAAAGGAGGATTGTGTTTATGAAATTTATCGTTGCGGGCGGGTTTTTCTTAATCGGAGGGGTTCTCTTGCTGGGCTTCCACTTGTTCACCGAAACTCCCGACACTTTTTTGACGAGTTGTGGCACGATCGCCATTATCCTGGGCGTCATTCTGCAACTGGTCGGGCTGGTCAAGAAGGATTAGCCGGGCCTGAAAATGAGGTTCTGCCAAGTTCTAACCACAAAAAAAGGAGCCGTCTCTCGGACGGCTCCTTTTTGCATAAGGCTCTTTTAGAGCGTTATTATTCCACTGCGTTCAGGAATCTGTAGATGACGGTCGCGAATTGGGCCCTTGTTGTGTTGCCTTGTGGGTCAAAGTAATTGCCCAACTCGTTGCCCGGCATGCCGATGATGATGCCCTGCTTGACTATTGCTTGGGCAGCTTCTCTGGCATATGGGCTGATGTCGTCCAAATCAAGGAAGTTCACGGTCGAGGAGACATCGGCCGGGATCAAGCCTGAAACATTCTCAAAGCGATACAGCATCACAACCAGTTCTTCCCTCGGCACGACGTCGTTCGGCCCGAAAGTTTTGTTGCTGCCGTCATTTACGGTTATGCCGGATGAGAGCGCCCATTTGATCGGGTCTTCATACCAGTCGCCTGCAAAAACGTCATTGAAGGGGTTCGGCAACCCGCTGACGCTGGGAGAACCGGCCAGACGATAGAGAACGGTCAAGATCATGCCGCGCGAGATTTCCGTTTCCGTCTCGAATACCATGGAGGTCGTGCTCATGCCGATCATGATGCGGCGTTCATAGACAAAGACCACCTCGTTATAGCACCAGTCGGTGATGAAAATATCTTCGAAGGGGTTTATGCCGGCTTCGGATGAGATGA
>WRDJ01000239.1 GCA_009783495.1 Clostridiales bacterium
GCGGCTTTGATGATGGAGAAATTCTTCCTCGCCAACATTTTGCAGAAAATCCCGCGCGTTTTCTCCCATCTTTATGTGCTGCTTATGCTCCTGCTCAGCTGGGTGATTTTCAGCGTTGATGGATTACCGCAAGCCTTCGCCTATTTGAAGGGGATGTTCGGCGGCCTGCCCGCCACCAACGAGATTTCGCTGTATTACCTCAAAAGCTATATCGTCGTCATCATTCTGGCGGGCTTTTTGGCCACGCCCGTCCTGAGCAGTCTGTGTGAAAAGACCTTGACCAGCCCCAAATTCGGCAAGGCGGCCAATATCCTGGAGCCCGTTTTTTACGCCGCCCTGTTGCTTCTCTCCACCGCCTATATCGTGGATTCGACCTTCAACCCGTTCCTGTATTTCAGATTTTAGGAGATAATATGAAAAATAAGATCATCACCATCGGCTTTCTCGCCATCATATACGGCTTTTTCCTCACCGGGCTCTTCACCCCGGACAAGGAGATTTCCTTCAGCGAAAGGCGCCCTTTGGCCGCTTTCCCCTCCCTGAGCGTGGAGACGGCCTATAACGGCGAATTCATGAAGGATTTTGATAAATACACCACGGATCATTTCCCCTTGCGTCAGGGCTGGCGCGGCGCGAAGGCTGTCTGCGACCTCTATGTTTTCCGCAAGCAGGATAACAACCGGGTCTATTTCGCCGAAGGGCATATCCTAAAAATCGAATATCCTCTGAATAGCAAAAGCGTTGAAAACTTCGCCGCCAAACTGAACGGTCTCTATGACACACATTTGCAAGGCATGGCGGTTTATTACGGCGTCATCCCGGACAAGAATTATTTCGCGGCGGAAAAACACGGCTACCCGGCGCTGGATTACGCCCTCATGCAAGGGCTTCTGCGCGATAACATCGAAAATATGCGCTATATTGATCTTTTCGGCGTGCTCACCCTCGATGATTATTACCGCACCGACCTGCACTGGAAGCAGGAGAACCTGAACAAAGTGGCGGAGGTTCTGGCGCGGGAAATGGATTTCGCGCTTTTTGAGGGCGGATTCACGCAAAGCTCGCATTACCCCTTTTACGGCGCCTATTACGGGCAGGCGGCGCTGCCGCTCAAGCCCGACACCCTCGTCTGGCTGAGCAACGGCGTGATTGAAAACGCGCGGGTGGAGCATTTTGAAATAACCTGCTCCAGCGTCTATGACCTCTCCAAGCCCGGTCAGATAGATTCCTATGACGTTTTTCTTTCCGGCGCCGTTCCCATCGTATTCATCACCAACGAAAGCGGCCCCGCGGAAAAAGAGCTGATCATCTTCCGCGATTCCTTCGCCGGCAGCCTGGCCCCGCTGCTGCTCGCCGGATACGGCAAAATCACTCTGGTTGACCTGCGTTATATGCATTCCTCCCTCCTGCCGGATTTCATAGAGTTCGCGGATCAGGACGTCCTCTTCCTGCTCAGCACGCTGATCGTCAATAACAGCTGGTTGTTGAAATAGCTGTTAAACAGCGGCCCCGCCATAATGGCGGGGCCGCTGTTTAACATACGGTTGTTTGTGTTTATTAACGCACTTGCGGCAGCGAGGCTATGTACGCCTCCAAGCCGGCCGCACAGCCTTGCCGGAAAGCGGAAACATCCAGTTTATCCTCGTTTTCCAGAAAATCGGTGAGCAAAAAGGTCGCTATGCCCAGCTCCCCCGCGCT
Source organism: Clostridiales bacterium (assembly GCA_009783495.1). Lineage (GTDB taxonomy): Bacteria > Bacillota > Dehalobacteriia > UBA4068 > UBA4068 > WRDJ01. The sequence continues at coordinate 1,699 of WRDJ01000239.1, forward strand.
CATATCCTCCCTGGCATTATTGCCGACCATCAGGCATTGATGCGCTTCCTTGCCCAGCCCGGCTAGAACCTCGCGGTAATAACCCTGGGCAGGCTTGCAAAACGAGCTGTTGGAATAGTCGGTTATCAGGCAAAAATCCTGCGGGGCAAGCCCGATCCAGGCCAGGCGCGAGGTGATGGCGCAGGCCGGGAACAAGGGGTTGGTGGCCAGCGCTACGGTATATCCCTTGGCGTTCAAGCCGGAGAGCAGGCGGCGTGCCAGGCCCGCGTCGCCCTTTTCCATCACGGCCTTAACCGCGTGGAACTCGTTGGCATAAAAACCATCGCAGGCCTCCTCCACGGCTTGCAGCGCCTGTCCGGAAAGCCCCGTCACCTCCGAAAACTTCTCCCAAAAGCGTTGCGCGTTTGTTTTAGCGCCGTCGTTTTTCATCATGGCCTTGGTGCCGCTTAAAAGCGCCTGAATGGCGAAATGCGCGTCCATCCCCAAACGGATGAAAACCTTTTCCAGTTCCACAAAATAGGCGGCGACGAATTTGTTCTGGCGCAGCGGCAGCAAGGTGCCGTCAAGATCGAATAAAACCGTGTCTATCATCATTCTTCGTGTTTTCTCCTGTCGTTCTGCCGTCTGTCCGGCGTTTGCCGCCTGTTTGAGGATTGCCGCCTGTCCTGCACCTGCCGCCTGTCCGAGAGCCAGCGCCTGTCCTTCCTGCGCCGTTCGCTGTCGCTCTTGCGGTATAGGATATGCCATTGCAGCTGGCGGATCACCTCGTCATAATCCAGCGGTTTGCCGATGTGATCGTTCATGCCCGCTTCAAGGCATTGCTTGATGTCCTCGCGAAAGACGTTGGCGGTCATGGCGATGATGGGAACAGCCTTGGCCTTGGGATGA
>WRDJ01000240.1 GCA_009783495.1 Clostridiales bacterium
GAATATTTCTCCCCAATCACATAGGCGTTCAACACCCTTTGCAGCAGGATGTCGTCCCTGGTCATGCTGATGCGAACATAGAAAAACCGCCCGTCATCCAAATAAGAAGAGCCGTCCACCCGACCCGAAAGAGCCTTGCCGTTCGCCAAAAAGAAGCTCAGATTACTATTCACCGCCTCTATATCCGTGCGGCCGGGAAAATAAAGGATCATCCAATAATGGCTGGCCAGATTGTCGATGATCTTCCCCACCACGCCGCCCTGAACGACACCCTCTTCGCCTCCCCGCTCCGGCGGTTCCTGCGCCGCCAGTTCAAAAACCATTTTCACGTCTATATCCGCCAAGCTAATATAGGGATACAGCAAAGTCTCCAAGCCGTCCACGGCAAAAGAGACAATGCCGGCCCTGGAAGTGGTGACGCCCAGGACGGAAGTGGCGCCGTATACATAACCCACGACGGCATTGACGTTGGCCCTATCCCCTTCACCCATGGAAGGGTGGAACGTGCCGGCAATGGGGGCGGTCAGCAAATATTCCTGGCGCATGACGATAGCTTGAGCATAAATTTTTTCCTCAAGCACCCCGCTCTGCACGGCGGTGAATTTGAGCATGCGGCCGTAGACATAATCTTCCAGGGAAAGAGCGGCAAGAACGACCACGATGAGCAGGACAAGAAGCGCCGCCACATCAGCGGGGCGGAGCTTCCGGCGTTTTTTTTGCGCATTGAGGGGCTCCTCTTCGCGTTTTCTCATTTATGGTCTCCCCGGCGTTTACTCCAAATCTTTTGCCAAAACGGCGTAATATGCGGCGTCGCAGACACCCTGGTTGTTCCAATCCGCTTCCCTTTGCGTCCCCTCATATCTGAACCCGCATTTCACCATAACTTTTCCCGAATTCGGGTTTTTCGGGTCATGCCTCGCTTCGATGCGGTTGGCCCCCACTTCATTGAAAAAATAGCCGATAAGCAGCTTGAGAGCTTCGGCGGTTATCCCCCGCCCCCACCATCTTTTGCCGAGGCAATATCCGATATGAACCGTTTTTACCCCGTCATCCCTGCCCACGACGCCGATAGAGCCGACAGGCATATCGCTTTCCTTGAGGACGATGGCCCAGTTATAAAAATCGTTTTCCCTGTAATGACTCACCCAACCGGCTATGACGCTTTGGCTCACTTCAAGGCCCGCGTGGTGCGGCCAGCGCAGATATTTGGTCACTTCGGGGTCATTCGCCCAGTTTTCATACATGGCCGGAGCGTCTTCCGCGCTGAAGCGGCGCAGCAATAGGCGGCGGCTTTGCAGCGTTTTTGTACCTTGATGGTTCATGGCGTCTCCCCCTGAATGATATATGATTGCCGTTTACGGCGCAGACGAGGTTTTATGGTTCCTGACCTCTGGCTTCTGTTCAGACTGACACCGTAATGCGCCGCCAATTTTCGCGAACAACCCTTATGTTGCCGACTAACTCTATACCACCGAGGGTTCCCGCAGCAGCTCACCCGTCTCAAACCTCTTCAGGCCGAAAATCCCGATATCCATGTCGGGCGTTTGGCCCGTCAGTTTTTGCGCCAGCAAAACCGCGGTTTGCGGCGCCACCATGAAGCCGTGCCCGCTGAAGCCGGCCGCCACATAAAAGCCCTCCAAAAGCCGGTCTATGATGGGGTTGCGGTCCGGGCTCATATCATAAAGCCCGGCCCATTGCCGCACCAGCGCCAGTTTGGCCAAAGGCGGCAGGATGGAAGTCACCTTACGCGCGCATTCCTCCGCGAACTGCCAGCTGGGCCGGATATTGAAGCTGACCGGCTCGCCGGGGTCGCCCATGCCCATGATGAAGCTGCCGTGCGGCGTCTGCTGGCAATAAATGTGGTGAGAAAAGGATATGACCATGGGCTCCTGCATGGGCGCGACCGGCTCGGTGATCATGATTTGGTGGCGCTCCGGCAAAACCGGCAGGTCAATGCCCAGCATTTTGGCGATGGCGGCTGCGTGGGGCCCGGCGCAGTTAATCACCGTCCCGGCCTCGACATAACCCGCGCTGGTTTGCACGCCGGTGACGCGCCCGTCCTTTTCCGTGATGCCCAGCGCCTCGGTATAATCGGCGAAATGAACGCCCAGCCTTTGCGCGGCCTTGGCATAGGCAAATGTACAATGAAAGGGGTCGGCGTGGCCATCCCCGGCGCAAAAGGTGGCGCCGGTCAGCCCTGCGGTGTTGAGATGCGGCACGATCCCTTTAGCCTCTTGCGGGCTCAAAGTCTTGACGTCAATGCCCAGGCTCCGCTGCAATTCCACGTTTTTGTTGAACTGCCGCCATTCCTTGTCGCTGTAGGCCAGAATGAGGTATCCCCCCTGATGGAGGCCGCAATCGCCGTCATAGCCCGTATATTCCTCCAGATGCTCGAAAATGCGGATGCTTTCGCGCGCCAAAAGCGCGTTGGTGCGGGTGCCCCATTGCTGGCGGATGCCCGCCGCGCAACGCCCCGTCGCCCCGGAGGTCAGATATTGGCTTTCCAGCAGCAAAATATCGCTGCGGCCCCTTTTGGCCAACTCAAAAGCTAGGGCGCAGCCGGTGATGCCCCCGCCGATGATCAC
>WRDJ01000241.1 GCA_009783495.1 Clostridiales bacterium
ATCCCGGCCTGCTGGAACTCATCCAACCCAGGATTGAAAGCAGCCTGACGGCACTGAAGAACGAGCGCCGCTGATCGCGGCCACCCCTGTTTTCCATCTGTCCGCCTCGACATCTTGTGCGGCGGATGCCTCTTTTTTGTTTCCCTGCATCATATTTGTTGCGTCTGCCCGGCCGATTTTTAGCTGTGCCCGTCGGATTTTTCGATATTGAATATAATTATATCAATACGTTGAACTTTGAGGCGGTGCGATGCGTCAGCTGGCACTGGATGTGCAAATATACCAAATATGTCCGCGCCTTATCCCGGAAATCGCCATGGACAGACAGGGATGTGGGGCAATTGGTCGTGGCCGCAATGGAGCAAGGAGACAGCATGGCAGAAATTCTTGTTTTGGGCGACATCCTTGATGCCACGGTACTCATGGGCAAGATTCTCAAGAAAAAAGGGCATGTGGTTCATACCTTCACCGAAGAGGACGACGCCATCGCCTTTGTCCGCAATCACCCGATCGATCTGGCCATTCTTGATATCAAATTGAAAAAAATGAGCGGCATCGAAGTGTTGGCCATTTTGAAAGGGGAGCGTTCCTCCATGCGAACCCTCATCCTCACGGGGTATCCGACCGTGGAAACCGCCCGGGAAGCCGTCAACCTGGGGGCGGACGAATACTGTGTCAAGCCCATCGACCGGCTTGAGTTGGAAGAAAGGGTGGCAAAGATGCTGGCGGCACAACCGAAAAGTTGAAACACACTTGGGGCGAGGGAAACAACGCCGGCCCGGAACCGGAGCCAGCGATATGGATATGGGAATGAAGAAGCTGCCGGCGCCGGTAACGGCGTCCGGCCGGATGATTTGAACAATCAGCAAAGGAGAGTAAGCATGAATGTGAGGAAAGGCGTCGCTCTATGGTTGTTGGCGGCAATGATGGTACTGATGGGGAGTAGCGGTGCGGTTGCGGCGGATGACACCGCGGCGAAAGAAGCTGCGGCTAAGGAAGCTGCGGCGAAAGAAGCCGTAGCGTCAGTGGCGATCACCATTGATAAAACAGTGATCAATAACGGCGGCACGATCAAGGTCAGCGGCCGTGCGCCGGCAGGGAAAGCGGTTTTCCTCGAAGTTTGGGCCACGGAACACAAGGTGCGCGCCAGCCGGTTTGACGGCGCCCTTGATAAGGAAACTGGAATACGGCCCTATATTTTCTATCTCACCGAGGATATGCCGGCCTATTACAAGATTTTCGCGCCGAAGGATATGAAGGCAAAGATCGACGAGGAGAAGAAGAAGAAGAACGACTGGAGCCCTTCCAACCTGCTGAAGGAGATGGGCGCGGGTGACGCCTTCACTGTTCCGCCTAAGGCGAAGATTGACCGCTATCAGTCCTCCTTGATGGCCAGCGTCATCGGAAGCCGTGGCGACCTGCTCCCGGCCATGGACGAAAAGGAAAGCCGCAGACGCTCCATGCAACTAACCAAGGCCCGTTTCCGGAGCATTGACAAGGTGTTTGGCGCCGCTATCGATCTCAAGCCGGACGGTTCCTTTACCGCTGACCTCAAGATTATCGAGGGCCTGAGCCCCGGCAAGTACAATATCGTTGCCGTGGTGGACAAAAAGACCAAGAGCGAGCCCGCGGTCTTCGAAAACAAGATCGAGTTTCCTGTGATTTACATGGACAATGCCGGCACCAGCCTCAATATCGTCTACCCCTTTACCTTGACCCTGGTTATCGCCATATTCGGCGTACTCATGGGCGCCGGCGGCGGTTTCCTCATGAATCCGCTGCTGCTGACCCTGTTCCCCGCCCTGCCCCATACCGTTGTCGCCGGTACCGTGACCCCGACGGTGTTGTTCTCGCAGGGCAGCGGCGTTTATAACTACTCGAAGATCAAGTTCATCAACTGGAAGCTCGGATGCGCCATTGGCTGCTCCATGATTCTGGGCGCATTCATTGGTCCCAAGCTGACCGAGATGATCACCTTGGATCAGTACAAGTTTGCCTTTGGTTGGATTCTGGTTGTTTTGGCCGCGTTGATGCTCTGGCAGACAACGCCTGCTTATCTGGCGAACAACAAGAAGGAACAGGCAATTTTGAAAGAGTACCAGAAGCGCGCCCAAGAAGCGGCCAAAGCCAAGAGCGCATAATAAGGAGAATCGATCATGAGAGTAGAATTCTGGGGACAAGAATTTAAGGTAAACATGGTGATCGGCTGCATCGGCGGTTTTGTGATCGCCGTTGTGTCATCGATGTTCGGCTTTGGCGGCGGCCCATTCATGGTGCCGCTGATGGCCGTTGCCCTGCGCCTGCCCATGTATCTGGTGGTTGGCAGCTCGCTGTTGGCCATCTTCTTCAATACAACGGTCAGCTCCTTGCGGCACTATCAGTTCGGCAACTTTGACCTGTATCTCTTCCTGGTCATGTTTCCGGCAGCCATCCTCGGCGGGTTCATTGCGCCGCAGATCGCCAAGCGGGTCAGCCCTTTGGTGGTCAAGCGGGTTGCCTGCGTGGGCTTGTTGCTGTTGGCTGCGAACCTGTTGGGATTAGATATTTTCTGGTTCTTGAAGTA
>WRDJ01000242.1 GCA_009783495.1 Clostridiales bacterium
CCTCCTCCGTGGCCACGCGGATCATGAGCTTCAGCGGGCGCTTGACCTGCTCTTCGGGCACGTCGTTGTTTTCCTGCACCACCTCGCCGCATTCCACGCCGCGGGCGGTTTCCACGATAACCCGCTGGCCCTTCTTCACTTCGTACTCGCCCGGGTCAAAATAGTAGACGCGCCCCACCTCGCGGAAACGCACGCCGATGATAATTGCCATAAATCGTCCTTTCGCACCTGCACCTGCGGTGAGCAGTCGCTTCGCGCAGTATCTGCAGGGGTTGTATAAAAATATTGTAAGTTATAGTGCCGCCAGCTGCGTGATCAGCAGATTCAAGTTCGCGCTGCGATCTAACGCGGCCTCGAGCCCCCTTACGTCCTCGATCAGCCCCAGCAACCGGGTTGCGGCGGCGGGTTCCTTCACCAGGAGGGCGTGCAGCTGCTTCCGCAGCGCAGGAAGGATATCCCGCAGCAAATCCCGGTCGCCCTCCAGGGGGGCGGTGGCCTCCAGCGGGGCATAGGGCGTCCTGGGCTTGTACAGCGCCTGCGCAATAATGGACGCCCGCTGGGCAATCTGCGTTTCCCGTTCGGCGTCCAGGGGTTCCTCCGCCGCCTCGCCCAAGCTGAGCACAAGGGAGCGCGACAGCACCGTCTGCAAAAGCATCCTGCGCGCGGGGACAGTTAGGATCAGGCAGACGTAATCGGGGGGCTCTTCCAGCAGTTTGAGCAGGGCATTCTGGGCCTCGGGGGTCATGCTCTGGGCCTCCAGGAGCACATAGACCTTGACGTCAGCCTCGTTGGGCAGGACAGAGGCGTCCCGCCGCACGCCGCGGATGGCGTCGATGTGGAAGGAGCGCGCGCCCGCCCCGCCTTCGAGGACCTGCAGGTCGGGGTGAATGCCCTCGGCGCTTTTGCGGCAATGGGAACACTGCTCGCAGGGCAGCACCTGCGGTGCGGCTATCGTTTCCGGCGCGGGTTCCTCCGATTCGCCAAACAAAGACATGCCGCCGAACATGCTGGTTTCATCCTTTTCCTCGGACGCATTGCGCGCGCACATCAAAGCCCGGGCCAGCGCCAGGGCGGCTTCCCGGCGTTGTGCCGCTGTGGCCCCCTCAAAGAGCACGGCGTGAGGCAGGGTATCCGCCTCCAGCATAGCGGCAAGCAGGGAGGAAAGGGTTGCCAGGGCAGGGGATTGCAAAGTGATTGGCATAATACACCTAGTAAAAGTAAATTGATAATTTAAATAGGCCTAGCACCCGGGCACAGCGAAGCGACGCGCACGCCGCAGGCGCTAAAAATATTTTTGGTAGTTGCCTGCCAGGTTTCCACGGGATTTCCGGCCGGATCGGGCTAGGGCGATGAAAGCGAACAGTAGCGCAAGCAGGCTGATCGCCAAAGCACCGAACGCGGCAATATCGGTGGGTGTGAGATTTTGCGGCAGCCAGGAGCCGTTGTTCTGCGATGAGAGGTCCGCTTCGGGGAAGGTTGCGGGTTCGGTAGTAGTGGTGGTAGGCGGGGCGGTGGTCGTGGGCGGCTCGGTTTGACTTTCCTCCGGCGGCAGTTGTGAAGCCGCGTTCCCGCGGATGGTGGTAACAGGGGCCTGCGGATTGGGCGCGGTGGTCTCGGCATAGGCGGACGGAAGCACTGCCAAAATCAGCAGCACGGCGGCCAGCAGGCAAGCGGCACGTTTCAATGGGTTTTCCTCCCTATAATAGTCTATCCTATATTATACATGATTTTTTTGCAAAGCACAAGGGGGTAAAGAGGATAATCTGGGAAAATGCCGATTTTTTTGTATCCATACGAACCATCTTTACACCATTTCCCCGGGACCGGCATATGATAGGAACAGGCAGGGCTTGCCGTTTCATGGCATCGCGAAAGCGTGCCGCCGGCCTGCCCGGCCTGAGGGAGCGAAAATTCGCGGACGGTTAAAAATGAAAGGGTGGCGGCGGTGCGGGCCCGAATGCCCGGCGAGTCCGGCAGGGCCGCGCGCCGTCCGCCCGGGGATAGCCCTTTCGTCTGCGGTGCTTTACGCCGCCGCCGTCCGCTGCGCGATACAGAAGCCGGCACGGGGAGAGGCTCCTCGACCTTTTCCCGCGCCTGCCTTCCGCGACCCGCTTCCCTGGGGCCAACATAGCCCGTGCCGCCGCCGAACCCCGCGGCGGCGCGGGGAACCGCCGCCACGCGCAATTGCCGCGGAATTTTATCATTATTTGGAGGTCATGTTAATGTTCACGAATTTACTCGGATCCTGCGGCCAGCGGGGCGCGGCTGCGGTCAACATCACGTTCCAGGCCATCGACCCGGACGACTGCCCCATCGAGGGCGCGGTCTACCGCCTGCGCTGCGCCTGCGGCAGGTTTATCAACGCCATCACCGGCAGGAATGGCTGCGTTACGTTCAGCGGCATACGCCCCGGCACGTATGAGCTGACGCAGATTGCCGCCCCCTTCGGCTACGAGCTGGATAGTACCATCCATACGGTGGAGGTATTACGGCGCGGTTGCGTGAAAATCGACGGCCTGCCCA
>WRDJ01000243.1 GCA_009783495.1 Clostridiales bacterium
GCCTGTGATATTGCCCGTGACGGTGCAGTTTGTTATGCTGCCGGAAGCGAGATGACCGGCCACGCCGCCGATACAGGCGAAAGCGTTGATATCGGCGTCCGCGATGTTGAGGTTTTTAACCGCGCCGCCTGAAATATAGCCGAACAGTCCGACAATCGACAAACCGACAGACGACCAATCGGGGGCGGTGGGGTCGTTGATATAAAGCCCGCTGATCGTTTTGCCGTCGCCGTCAAAAACACTATTGAAGCCATATCCCGTGATCTTTGGGTTCACATATCTCCCGATGGGGATCCAGCCATTGCCGCCATTATAGTCTTCGCCATAAGCGGAAAGGCTTATGTCGTTCATCAGTTTGATATAAACCGTGGCGTCCTTATCGCCCAGAATTTGTGCTTCCAGCCGTCCCGCGTTGACCAGCCGCGCGATCTCCGCCAGCTGCTCCGCCGTGGTCACTTGCAGCGGGTCGTCCTCCGTGCCCTTGCCCGCCCAGGCATATCCCGGCGATTTGACGCAGTCGCAGGTTTCCTCGCCGCAGGTTTCGCAGGCGTAGGAGGGAGGCGTATCAGGGCAAGCGCATCCTTCCTCATCCTCGCCGCAAATCTGACAGGCAGGGGTCAAGCCGGGATAAAGGCGATCATTCTCCCAGAGGTTGACGGAGGGCTTATCAGGGCAAGCGCAGGGGCTTTTGCCGCAATCCTCACAGGGCTGCACTTTGGCGATGCTTATGCCGCTGAAAAAATCCGCAAGCACACCGGCATTGGCGGCGGCGAAAACGGTGGCGGATATGAGAATTACGATGGTCATGGCCGACAGCAAGGTCTTCAGGCCCAATCTCATGCCGCCCGGTTTGCGATAACGCCGCCGGGAGGTCCCGGCGCCGGAACAGATGATTTTTCCGCGCAATTGCGCGCGCGGTTCCCTCTGCATATTTTCCAGCCGCTCTTTTATTTGTCTTTCATGGTGATCCATAACTGTTTTCCTCCTTTTTGGCGGGTTGATATCCGCTTTGAATGAAATATTCCCGCAGCCTCTTTATGGCCCTGCCATATCTCCATTTGACGGTCACCAGCGGGGCGTCGTGCATTTTGGCCACCTCTTTGTGGGTGAAGCCGCAGATGAGGTGCAGCCAGACCGTTTCGCGCTGGCTGGCGGGCAGGCGGGCAAAGGCTTCCTCAAAGAGCAGCCGGTCATAGCGCGGCGGAGCGACGGTCAGTTCCGGCGCTTCATCCGGCAGCGGCTCGGCGCGGCTGGCGCGTTCCAGCAGGTTATAGGCGTGATGACGCGTCATGACCATGATATAGGCGGTCTGGCCGGAAATGCGGGCCAAGCGCGCGGCTTGCGCGTTAATTTGCAAAAACACGTCCTGGGTGGCGTCCTCCGCCATTTCCCTGTTTTTGGTGATCGTCAGGGCATAGTTAAAGACGCGGCCGGAGAGGATGTCATATAACTCCCCCAAGGCGCTCATGTCGCCGCTTGCCAGATCGTTTATCAGGCTTTGTATGCGTTCGCTCATTATCCCCTCTGCGGTGCTTGTTGAAAGGCCTTTCATTATTATAACAATTCTCGGGGCCGAAAAGTATAATACCAAGCCGGAAAGGCAAAAATGTTTTTGCCAAGAGGTTCTAAGAAAAAGCGTCTTTTCATATGATAAGGGAAATGTTCGGGCAAGGAGGAAAAGTGATGGAAAGCGTCTCCTGGGGCAAGCTGCCTCAATACTTTTATCAGGAACGGCAGGTGGGCCTGAGCTTAAACGCCGCCGCCATGTTCTTCCCCCTCTCCTACGGGGAAAAAATGGAACCTGCGTGGCAGAGGGTTTGGCGTGAGATGATGGCGCTGGAAAGCGGCGCCATTGCCAATACGGGCGAAAACAACCAGGTGGGGCATTATTGGCTGCGAGCCCCGCATCTGGCCCCGGACGCGATGGCCGCGCAGGCCATCCTGCGGGCGCGCGAACGGGTGAAAGAATTGGCGCGGGACATATTGGAAGGAAGGCTCAGGCCGCCCCAAGCCCCGCGTTTCAGGCAATTCCTGCTCATCGGCATCGGTGGTTCCATGCTGGGCGCTCAACTGCTGGCGGAAGCCGCGGCGACCACACCGGAGACTTCTTTGCGTCCGTTTTTCCTTGACAACACCGACCCGGATGGCATGGACCGGCTCTTCCAAGAAATCGCGCCCGATTTACACGCGACCCTCGTCATCGTGGCTTCCAAAAGCGGCCGCACTATGGAGACGCGCAACGGCCTCAAGGAAGCGGAGGCCCTTTTCGCCGCCCGCGGCCTGAAGCTGGCGCAACAGGCGGTGTGCATCACTTTGGAGGGCTCCTCGCTGCACAAAACCGCCTTGGAGCAAAATTGGCTGGCCTGCCTGCCCGTCTGGCCCTGGGTGGGCGGGCGCACTTCCGTGACCTCGGCGATGGGTCTCTTTCCGGCCGCGCTTTTGGGCATAGACACGGAGGCCTTCCTCAAAGGGGCAGCGGAAATGGACGAATGCACGCGCCGGGAGAAACGCCTGGAAAAC
>WRDJ01000244.1 GCA_009783495.1 Clostridiales bacterium
CGGACGGAACGGAAAAAACCCTGATAACCAATGAATATGTACACTTGATTTACGCCGCGGATGACTGGGTATATTACCGCACATCTTCAAGCGGTTCTGCAAATCCTCCGAAATTATACAGGATGCGCGTTGACGGCACGGAAAAAACCCTGCTTTCCGAAGGATATAAAGCTTCCGTCACGGAACTGTATGTTGTGGACGGCTGGGTTTACTATTATTATGGCAGCATGCTGTATAGGGTACGGACGGACGGCACGGGGGAAACGCAGCTGGGCAGTGTTTATACTTACAGGTCGTTATATGAATATGTATTTATTTCGGACGGCTGGATCTACAGCTTCGTCAGGGAAACTCCCCAAAGCCTTGCGCTGACGCTGCAAAAAATGCGCGCAGACGGCACGGAAAAAACCGCGCTGGACGATTCCATCGGGAACAACGGAACAATTTTTGCCGTCGTGGGCGACTGGGTCTATTATTCCGTTCCATTCGGTGAAAAGTTGGATGACGAAGAGGGAACAATGCTGACATATTCGGACAAAATTTACAAAATCCGCACGGACGGTACGGATAAGCAGGAAATCGTAATCTGACCCGCACGAAAGAAGCACCCGCCACGTTTCCCCGTGGCGGGTGCTTCTTAATTTGGCTATTCCGGCTGTCCCGCTCATTAGCTTCCCTTTTTGAGGGGGCATAACAAAAGCGAGAGGAAAGAAATAAAACGTCGGGCACACAATGCGCGCCCCTACAAATGACAGCGGTCTCCCCGCCTTATTCCATCTGCTCCAAAATCTCGTCGGGGATATTATAATTAGCATAAACCGCCCGCACGTCGTCGTTGTCCTCCAGGGCCTCGGTCAGCTTGAGCAGCTTCTGCGCCTGCTCGGCGCTCTCCACGGTGATGGTGTTGCCCGCCAGCATGGTGATCTCGCCGTTTTTCACCTCATAGCCGCCCGCCAGCACGGCCTCGCGCACGGTTTCCAGCGCTTCCGCCGCGGTGATGATTTCGGCCTCTTCCCCCTGCTCGGCGAAATCCTCCGCCCCCGCCTCCAGCGCCAGCAGCATCAGGTCGTCGGGATCCTTATCCTCCAAGGAGACGATCAGCTGCCCCTTTCTCTCAAACATCCAGGAAACGCAGCCGGTCTCGCCCATATTGCCGTTGTTGCGCGAGAAAAGATAGCGGATCTCGCTGGCCGTGCGGTTGCGGTTATTGGTCATGATGGCGCAGAGCACGGCCGCGCCGCCCGCGCCATAGCCTTCGTAGAAGATTTCCTCATAATCGTCGCCGGAACCCGCGCCCGCCGCCTTGGCGATGGCGCGGTTGATGTTTTCCGCCGGCATATTATTGGCCTTGGCGTTCTGGATGCAGAGCTTGAGCCGGAAATTGCCTTCCGGGTCTGCCCCGCCCTGCCGCACCGCCACATGAATCTCTTTGGAAATTTTGGTGAAGATTTTGCCCCGCTCCTCGTCAACCTTGCCTTTGCGCCTTTTGATGTTGGCCCATTTGGAATGACCGGACATAGAAGAACCCCCTTAATCATATTGTCTCGCCACGAAAATTGACGGCGCATATTGGAAGCCGGAAGGGCTTCCAATATGCCAAACTGGGCAGGGCCGCCCTGCGCCAAGGGCGAGACTTGCCCTTGCTCAAGCCTCGGCTATTAGTTTAGCCAATCGGTAAAGGCCATAATATTGAGGAAAAATAATGATATAAACAGTATAAAGACGAGCATATACAGATAAAAAGCAAAATCTATACGCGTTTTCGCCACATTCTGCGCCGTGATGACTAACATTACAATTACTGTCACAAGCATAATGCTTGTTCCGATATCTGCCAACCAAGTGTTTACTGTGCTTACGCCTAATATTTCTGAAAACAGCAATAACAGTAATATTTCCCCAACCAATATGCTGGTATAGATGATATATTTCTTTTGCGTCTGCTTGTTTTTTATTGACCGCCCTATGTCAAAAAGTATAAAACCCAAAGATAATGGAATAAGGCTCGCTCCAATCATATAAACCAAGGTGTTTCCCGAGTTTTCACATAATTCTGTTGATAATATTGCCGCTATTCCGAACAAGACATTATAGAAAATAATTTTTATTATTATGCGTTTCATTTTTTTCTGTCCTCTCACTTCTGTTCTCTGTTAAATCGGCGTCAGTTCGATTTCCCCACGCGCCGCCATCTTATCCCCCTTGATGAGCAAAACCCCCAGCACGCCCGGAATGCTCATGGCATGATCGGCGGCGGCGAGCAGGTCGTTTTCATCCTGCACCAAATTGCCCGCGGCGGTGGCAACGGCGTCGGCCAAAAGCGCGTCCCCGGCGATGACGGTGGCGGCGTCGGCTGTGCCATAGCTGAAGGAAGGGCCCACCGTCCCGGAGGAGGTGCAGACGCCGAGCCTGCGGTTGGCGGCGATTTTCACGCCGATTTTGCCGCTGAAGGGCGAGGCCCCGGCGAAGATGCCCACAACGCGCGGCTGCGTGGTGGCGATGAAAA
>WRDJ01000245.1 GCA_009783495.1 Clostridiales bacterium
ATGCGGTCAGCTTGCAGGGCGATGCGCTCGTCATGCGTGATGACGATCAAGGTGCGCCCGAATTTCTTGTTGGAGAGCTTCAAAAGTTCCACCACGTCGCGGCTGCTCTTGCTGTCGAGGTTGCCCGTGGGTTCGTCGGCCAGGAGGATGGAGGGGTCGCCCATAAGCGCCCGCCCGATGGAAACGCGCTGCTGCTGCCCGCCGGAGAGCTTATTGGGCAGATGCCTGACGCGGTCGGTGAGGCCGATGGTGGCGAGAATCTCATTCAGATGCTTCCTGTCCACGCTTTGCCCGTCCAGAAGCTGCGGCAAAGTGATGTTTTCCTCCACGTTGAGGGTGGGGATGAGATTATAGAACTGATAGATCAGGCCGATGTGCCTGCGCCGGAAGATGGCCAGCTTGCTTTCGTTCAGGCTGTAGATGTCGGTGCCGTCAATGAATACCTTGCCGCCTGTGGGCCTGTCCACGCCGCCCAAAAGGTGCAGCAAGGTTGATTTGCCCGACCCGGAGGTGCCCATGACGGCTACAAACTCGCCCTTTTCCACATTGAAAGATACATTGGTCAGCGCGCATACCAGCGCGTCCCCGGAACCATAGATTTTCGACAGATTTTCGACTTTTAACATAATTCATCACCTCGGGCCTAGTATATCACCCAATTGTGACTATTCGGTGACAGATTCGGTGACAAATTTGTCACTTTTCTAATAATAAAATTTCAATGTAAAAACGGCGCCGTGGTCGTTTTCCACCTCAATATCGCCGTTTTGCCTGCGCATGACGGCCAGGCTGAGGGAAAGGCCGATGCCCGCGCTCTCCGGCCCGGTGTTTTTGCCGCGATAAAAACGTTTGAAAAGGTGCGGCAGATCGTCCTTATCAACGCCGGGGCCACCGTCCCGCACGGCGATGAAGGTATAAAGCGGGTTCTTCCCGTATGTGACGGCGATATGTCCGCCCGCCGGCGTGCTTTCGACGGCGTTTTTCAGGATATTTCCCAGGGCTTCGGCCGTCCATTCAAGGTCGCAGTAAACGATAACATCCTCTCCCGACGCGCTCACCGTTTGCCCCCGCACCTCGGCGGGGATGAGCAGCGGCGAAAGCGCGCGTTCCACCAGCACCGGGAGCGGGACGGGCTCGTGTTTCAACCCGGCCGCGCTTGCGTCAAGGCGGGCCATTTTGAGCAAGGTCAAAATAAGCCATTCCATGCGCGAGAGACTTTTGCGGATATTCTCCAAAAACTCGCGCCGGTTTTGCGGCGGAAGGCTGTCGTCATCCAGCAGGTCGGTCATCACGCCCAGCGCGGTCAGCGGCGTTTTCAGCTGGTGCGATATGTCGGCGAGGGCGTTTGCCAGCTTGCGCTGGTCTTTGGCAAGCCGGGCCGCCTGTTCATTGAGCGCGGCGGCGACCTTGAAAATCTCGTTCTTCAGGATGCTCAGTTCGCCCTCGGCGTTGTCGCGCACGTCGAGGGCTTTTTCCCCATGTGATATGCGCCGCAGATAGGCGCTTAAAACGGCGATGCGGCGGTAACGGAGCAACGTAAAGACCAAAAAGAAAAGAAAGAGGCACAGGCAGGCGGCCAGGCATAGGAAGCCCGCCGTCTTATTGAGCAGGAAGCATAACGCGGAAGCCGCCGCCGCAACGGCCGCGGTGAGCAGGAGATAAAGCAGCAGTTCTCTGTTGCGCGCCACCTTTATTCACCCGCCTTATAGCCCAGGCCGCGCACCGTCAGGACGACGTTTTCACCCAGCTTTTCGCGCAGGCGCTTGATATACACGGTCAAGGTGTTGTCGTTGACGAAATTCCCGGCCACGTCCCACAGATTTTGCAAAATCTGCGCGCGAGTGAACACCCGCTCCTTGTTCTGCGCGAAGGTGAGCAGCAGCCGGTATTCCATGGCGGTGAGCGGCGCTTCCGCGCCCTCTTTCCAGACCTTGGCCTTGGCCGTATCTATCTTCACGCCGGGGAGCGTTAAAATATCGCTCGTTCCGTCATTGCAGCGGCGCAGCACGCTTTTGATACGCGCCAGCAGTTCGCGCAGGCGGAAGGGTTTTGTGATATAGTCATCCGCGCCCATTTCCAACGCCCTGACCGTGTTGCCCTCGTCGTCTGCCGCCGTGAGGAAGATGACGGGGATGCCCGGCGTCTTTCTGATCCGCTCGAAAATCGCATAGCCGCTGCCGTCGGAGAGAGAGAGATCAAGCAGGGCGAAATCAATTTCCCGCTGCGCGAGGGCTTGCAGAGCGCGACCGACGCTGTTGCAATGGCTCACTTCCCAGCCTTCGGATTGCAGGGCGTAAACAACGCCTGCGGCGATGATCTCGTCGTCTTCGGCAAAGAGGATGTGCATGAGAGTTCTCTCCCGGTTCGCATTTGTTATTCGATAATAAACAGGCCTCGCCCTTTCCTGCGGGCATTTCGCCGTCAAAGAGCATTGCCGTCAGTTTATCCGGCTTATTTTTAGGCGTCATCTTCAAGCCCGAAGCTAGATAGTGTGGACACGAGA